>NZ_RBXO01000001.1:7627500-7811991 GCF_003634935.1 Saccharothrix australiensis | reverse complement strand
GTGTCCTCGGGTGCGGAGGGGCGAGCGCGCCGCCCGGTGCTTTCCGGCGACGGGCCGAAGGTCTCGGGTGGCGTCGCGGTGGGACGGACCCGGCGTCCGGTGTCCTCGGGTGGGGTGGGACGGGCCCGGCGTCCGGTGTCCTCGGGTGGGGTGGGTCGTGCCCGGCGGCCGGTGTCCTCGGGTGCGGAGGGGCGAGGGCGGCGTCCGGTGTCCTCAGGGGACGGCGCCAACCCGTTCGGCGGAGTGGGTCGGGCGCGGCGTCCGGTGTCCTCGGTGGACGGACGGCCGGTGGACGGTGCGAAGTAGTCCGGTGGCGCGCCGTTCGGCCGGCGGGTGTCCTCGGCGGGCGGGTAGCCCGCGCGGTCGGCGCGGGGCGGCCGGGCGTCGTCGGGCGGCGGTGCGGAGCGCCTGCCCTGCGGCGGCTGCGGCGCGGCGGGTGGCGGGCCCGAGGGCTCGGGTCTGTGCGGGTCCGGCGGCACGGGCCGCGGGATGTTCGTCCGGCTGTGCTGCTCCAGCAGCTCGGACACGCTCAGACCACCGCCGCCCTCCATGGAGCGGCGTCGGCGACCGGTGGGCTGGTCGTCCTGCGGTGCCTGGTCACCTCGGGGTCCGGGGCCGCCACGGCGGGGCTCGTCGGGCACCCGGTCTCCCTTCAGCATTCGGTCAGTAGCGGGTCGTCATCACGAGTTGACGACATCAAGGACACATTGGTTGCACCAACGGCGTGTCACTTGCCACGGCGATACTACGGATGACCGCCAGTCCTGACGACCACTGCCGGTGATGCAGGGGCGCTAGGTACTCAATTGTGCGCAGCAGACTACGGCCGAACGGGTGAATTGCCGGGTGAAGTCAGTAACCGGCAACCCGCGGCTCGGCGATCCCGCGCCGTCCCGCCGCGGCCCCGGCCAGGCGCACCCGACCGTTCTCGCGATAGGCGACGGCGTTCCGTCCCGACTGCTTGGCGGTGTAGAGCAGGCTGTCCGCGCGCAGCAGCTGTTGGTCCGGAGCCACCGGGGGACGCGTCGGCGAGTCCCCCACGGGAGGCTCATAAGCCAACCCGATGCTCACCGTCACCCGCAAACCGGGTGCCAGGGACGCCCAGGCGTGACGCTCGACACGCAGCCGCGCCGACTCGGCGATCGCCACCCCCGCGGTGACGTCCACCCCCGGCAGCACCAGGACGAACTCCTCGCCGCCGTACCGGGCGCAGAACCCGCCCTCCGGCAGCTCCTCCTGGAGCAGCTCGACGACCCGCTGGAGGACCCGGTCGCCCAGCAGGTGCCCGAAGGTGTCGTTGACCTGCTTGAACCAGTCCAGGTCGATCAGGGCGATGGCCAGGCCGTCGCCGACGCCGTGCTCGGGCACCATGTCCAGCAGCCGCTGGTCCAGGTATCTGCGGTTGTAGCTGTCGGTCAGGCTGTCCCGCAGGCTCTGCTCGCGGGCCTCGGCGTGCTCGCGCCGCAGCCGGTCGACCTCGCGGCGGAGCTGCTCGGGCACCTGCGGCTGCACGTCCTGGTCCGCGGAGACCAGGTCGAACGCCGACCTCAGGTGCTGGTACGCCTGCCGCCACTGGCCTCGGGAGGCGAGCAGGGTGGCGATCGACTCGTGCAGCTGCACCAGACCGGTGCCCTCCGACGCGGTCCGGTCCGGGTCGTCCGGGCCGCGGTCGCTGTCGGCGACCTCGGGTCGCAGTGCGGTCATCGCGCTCACCTCCCTACTTGCCAAGGTGTCGTCCCCTAGGAGGCGGCGCTTGAGCCGGCGGGACGCGTCAAAGGAGGATTTCCCTCGACTGGTTGACCGTGCACTGCTCCGAAACGGTGACGTTCAGCGGTCAGCGTGCCGGATCGTGCGCCGTGCGTGGTCGCCCCGCCGGGGGTCAGCCCGCGCAGGGCGCGAACCCGTACGCCTTCCCGTTGAGCAGGACGATGTGCTGGGAGCCGATCTGGCTGCCGACCTCCGCGCCGTCCCGCACGACGGTCAGCGTGACGGCGATCACCAGCACCACGCCGCGCGGGTGCTCGTCCTCGCCGGGCGGCGTCCAGGACGGGTCGAGCCGCAGCGTGGACAGGGTCGGCTCGACCCTGATCGTGCCGCCGGGCGGCTCGCAGCCGGCGTCGCGGAAGTCGGGGTGCTGCGTCTCGGCGAGCAGTTCGCGCTGCTCGGCGACGCCCTGCGCGCCCGCCTCGTTCAACGCGGTGAAGTAGCTGGTCACCAGCTCGCGCTCGACGTCGGTGACCTTGAGCGGGCGTGCCGTGCCGCTCACCCGCGGGCCGCAGGCGGTCAGCGCGAGCAGGCAGAGCGCGACCGCCGCGACCCGCAGCACCGGGTCAGCCACCGGAGTGCATCACGTCGGCGCCCACCGGCACGGTCGCGTCCTCCGGGTCGTCCAGCCAGCCCTCGGGCAGCACGACCTTCGCCGGCGAGCCCTGCCGCCCGCGCGGGCCCTCGGCGTCCGGCGGGAACTCGGCGTGCGGGTCCAGCGCGCCGAGCAGGTCGTCGAGCTCGCCGAGCGTGGAGACCATCGCCAGGCCGCGCCGCAGCTCCGCGCCCACCGGGAAGCCCTTCAGGTACCAGGCCACGTGCTTGCGCAGGTCGCGCATCCCCTTGTCCTCGCCGAGGTGGTCGGCGAGCAGGCGCCCGTGCCGCCCCAGGATCGCGGCGACCCGGCCCAGCGTCGGTCCCGGCGGGATCGGCTCGCCGCGGAAGGCGGCCTGGAGCTCGCCGAACAGCCACGGCCGCCCCAGGCAGCCGCGCCCGACCACGACGCCGTCGCACCCGGTGCGGGCCACCATGTCCAGCGCGTCCCGCGCGCTGAAGATGTCACCGTTGCCGAGCACGGGGATCGAGCCGACCGCCTCCTTGAGCCGCGCGATGGCCGACCAGTCGGCCTGGCCGGAGTACCGCTGGGCGGCGGTCCGCGCGTGCAGCGCAACCGCTTGCGCCCCCTCGTCCTCGGCGATCCGCCCGGCGTCGAGGTAGGTGAGGTGCTCGTCGTCGATGCCGATCCGGAACTTGACCGTCACCGGCACCCCGGCCGGCTCGGCGGCGCGCACGGCGGCCCGCACGATCTCCCGGAACAGCCGCCGCTTGTACGGCAGCGCCGCGCCGCCGCCCTTGCGGGTCACCTTCGGGACGGGGCAGCCGAAGTTCATGTCGATGTGGTCGGCGCGGTCCTCGCCGACGATGATTTTGGTGGCCTCGCTCATGGAGGCGGGGTCGACGCCGTAGAGCTGGAGCGACCGGGGGTGCTCGTGCTCGCCGAACGTGATCATCTCCATCGTCTTGGCGTCCCGCTCGACCACGGCCCGCGCGGTGATCATCTCGCAGACGTAGAGCGACGTGGGGCTGCCGAACTCCCGGCACAGCTGCCGGAAGGCGACGTTGGTGATGCCCGCCATCGGCGCGAGCACGACCGCCGGGTCGACCGCGTACGGGCCGATCCGGAGGGACTTGGTGGTCTCTGGTGCGATGGACATCCGTGCCATTGTCGCCCAGCGTGGGCAGTGGCGGACGACACAGCCGGAATCGGGTGCGGGCCGCGCTTGGCCGGACGTGCGGCCCGCGGTGCCCCGGTCGGGGTGCGCCCACCGATCCGGACACGCCTGTGGCGCGCACCACGTGACGTCACCACGATCGAACCGGGCGGCCGTCTTCCACTAGCCTTGACGACGGGCCGCTAGCTCAACTGGCAGAGCAGCGGACTTTTAATCCGCGGGTTCAGGGTTCGAGCCCCTGGCGGCCCACCAAAGCCCCAGGTCAGCGGCCTGGGGCTTCGGCTTATCAAGATCACCGCCACACTTTTGCCCCGATTTGTTCGCGCTCGTCGCTGATCACCGAGCCCAGCGCGTCGGCAGCGGCACGGCCTGGGGAACGCCGCCCCATGTAGACGTCCTGCGTCATCGACGGCCGGGAGTGGCCGAGGATGTCCGCGATCTGCCGGGCGGTCAGGCCCGCCTGGTCCAGCAGCGTCGCGACGGTCCGCCGGAACGTCCGGAAGGTCACCCACTCGTAGCCCGTGCGCTTCAGGAAGGGCTTCCAGGCCCGGTTGCGTACGTTAGTGGCTTTCCGGACGGTGCCGGTGGAGCTGGGGACGGACGCTGCGCGGCCGCTCAGGCCGTGCAGGCGCCGGCCCTGCCCGCGGAGTTCTGGGCTCAGCCCACGATCCGCGAAGCGTTCGAGTCCGCAACATCGGCCAGGTCTTCCGCGCTTACCGCCAAGCGCAGAGCCCCACGCTGCCGCAGGTCACCCTGGCGGAGTGGCTCGACCTGACGCAGGGCAGGGTGAGCGAAGTCGAGCGATCCCGCCGCCCCGTGACCGACCTGGAACGCCTGGAACGTTGGTGCAACGCCCTCCGCGTGCCGCGGCACCTGCGATGGTTCAACGCCGGACCGCCCGAGGTACACGAAACCCAACGGGCGCAAGAACAATCACTCTCGGACCTTGGACTCTCCTACGCGGCGTCGCTCCTGGCTACGGTGGAGGTGGTCGCCGAACTCGGGAGACACGACATGGAGCGCAGGACTTTCCTCACCGGCGCGCTGTTCAGCGTCGCCGCTTCCGTTGCCCCCAGCCGGGACTGGCTGCTGGCCACGCTGGACGAGGCGGGTGCGGCTCGCGGCAAGGTCAGTGGTGAGCAGGTCGCGGCGATCCGTCGAACGTTCGGCGTGTTCCAGGAGCTGGACGTCATGCGCGGCGGCGGCCACGCCCGCGCACAGCTCTCGGCCTACCTCACCTCCCACGTCGTGCCGCTGCTGCGCAGCAACGACCCGTCGACCGAGAACGGCCGTGCGTTGTTCGAGGCCGCCGCCGAACAGCTCTACCTGTTGGGGTGGATGGCCTTCGACAACGGCGAACACTCCCTGGCCCAGCGCTACCTGATCCAGTCTCTCCGCTTGGCCCAGGCCGCCGGCAGCCCCGAGCTGGGCGCGCACGTCCTGGCGGGCCTGTCCGACCAGGCCACCCTCACCGGCAACCCGGACCACGCCGTCCAACTCGCCAAGGCCGGGCGGGCCGGACTCGCGCAGGGTCACTCCGCCGCCTGCCTGGCCGACCTGTGGGCGTTGCAGGCCCGCGCCGAGGCCGCGATGGGTGACGCGAAGGCAGCGGCCCGCAGCGTGCACCGCTCCGAAGCCGCGTTCGCCGCCGTCGACCACTCCGACGAACCCGAGTGGGCACGCTTCATCGACCCGGCCTACCTCAACGGCGAGTACGCCCACACCTTCCGCGACCTCCAACGCCCCGAGGAAGCCGCCCACTTCGCCGCACTGTCGATCGCCGAATCGGAACGCCAGAACCGCGCCCGCCGAGGCTCGATGGCCCAGGCAGCCCTGTCCCGCGCCGCGATCGACCAGCACGACCTGGAGACCGCCGCATCCGCGGGCATGGCCGCCGCCAAACTCGCTGCAACCGTGAAGTCCTCCCGCTCGGTCGAGGCGGTCACCGACCTCCGCACCCGCCTTCGCGAACACCGCGACTCACCCGCCGTCTGCGACTTCCTCGACCTCTCCGGCGCACTACTTCCCGCTATGGGCGCACGCACCCAAGCGTGAACCAGCCCGTCAGAAGCACACGCGGTGAGCAGCCTCCACCGTTGGGCCCAGATCCGCAGTCACCTGAAGGTGTGACGATGATCGGCCTGCCATCAGCCTGAACTGGGGATAGTGGTCGGCCCGATGGTGGTATCGGTGAAGGGTATGGAATCTTCCGCCCATTGCCCACGATCGTGATCACATCACCACAGGAAATGTGAAAGTAGATCGCCATGACGTCATCACCCTGCACGGTCGCGCAGCAAGTACCGAACCTCTACGCGGTAGTGGACGAGGACGAGGCCGTCGCAGCCTGGATCATCAAGCTCCGCCCCGACCAGGTCGTTACCATCTTCCCCGACGGAACCACGACCCACGCCGCCGACAGCACCCGGCGCGCTCTGGACTTCGTCAACCTCGCCGAAGGCATCGACGGCCACTGCGTCACCGCTGTTACGGGCTCAGGCTCAAGCAGCTCCGAGGAGAACTCCGAGCCGCTGTAGTCGTCATGCACACGACATCCGTGCACAGCGTGCTATCGCGACATGTCACGAGGCTGGGATGAAGTCAACCATCAGACTCAAGCGCGAGGCGTTCCGTAAGGCTGCACTCCTCGCGGGCTACACCAGCGTGTACGGACTCGCACAGGCGATGAACGTAAACCGCTCCAACGTGATGCGGGTCCTGGAAGGCACCTCCCGCCCAGGCATACCGTTCATCGCCGGGACTCTCAGAGTGCTCAAGCCGTATACGTTCGAAGACCTCTTCGAGGTCGTGACATGCTCCTAACGTGACGCGCTATCAGAGTCACGAACGCTGCACTCCAAGTAGCTGGGCTTGATGCGGTCGTGTTCAGAGTTTCTTTTCTTCATCAAGGCGGCCCCCTTCGGGGGCCGCTGGCCGTTGGTGCCAGGCCGACGGCGGAGACCGGCACCCCGGTGTTGTGCGGCCCGCCCAAGGCCGCCTGGCGGCGTCCGGGCGTGCCGCACGAGGCATGGGCACCGGTCCCGCCGTCGGTGAGGAACGGCCAGCGGCCCCCGAAGGCGACCGCAAAAGACCCAAGATGCGCTCGCCGCGCGGCAGGCCAACAGGATGACCGGTGTCCGTGGCTGCTTCCGGACCCGGCGGGGACCGGGGCGACGTGTCATCCCGACGACCTCCCGAAGGGCTATCACGCGAGCCGGGGGCCTGCGAGCCTGGCGCCGCACCCGCCGGTCGGTCGGGCATGTCGCAGGCCCCCGGCTCGCGTGACAGGGCTGCGCCAGGTCGACGGGATGACACGAAGCCCCTCGTATGGAGAAGATCGGCGGTGGTCGGCCGGCATCGTCGGGTGCTTGTCTGAAGCGGGCATCGGCCAGTTTCGAGACTGGGCTGAACCGAATGAAAACCGGGGTAGGCGTGGGTATAGTCGCAGGTCACGAAGTGTCTTCCCCGCGCGAGCGGGGGTGGTCCGGCGCATGGCCCACTGCGACGTGTGCTGTCTGCGTCTTCCCCGCGCGAGCGGGGGTGGTCCGCGCCCTACGTTCGTGATCAAGAACGAAACGCAGTCTTCCCCGCGCGAGCGGGGGTGGTCCGCCGCGCGGTGCCGCCGCGACGCGGATCGGAGCGTCTTCCCCGCGTGAGCGGGAGAAAGATCAACGCCTCACTTTTGCCCCACAAAACTACGACAAGCGACCACGAAGGACGAACCACTGTGGTCATTCGCGAATGCTAAGAGCGCTGCTGATAGTAGGTCCTGGCATGGAACGGCAGGTCATAAGGGTGACCGCCAACAATCCGTCAGGTCATAAGTCGGCACAGTGCCAGGTGATCCGCCAAGGGGTGGTCGGGGCGTTCGGCTGACGCACCTGTGGACAGTTCGACGCCTTGGTGGCATCGGCCAGTCGACAGGCTTGCCCCAACATGGGGTGCAGGTATAGGTACTGTCGACCGCAACGGCCGCCACCGGCGACACTGCCAAGCCCTCAGTCGACGGGTGTGACTTCTGTCCGTGTGGACGCTTTTGGCGTTCAGTTTGCTGACAGTGTGATGCTCGACGCGAACACGTGTAACTGACAGTTGCCGGTTAGGCGCGTACAGCTATCTGCTAACGGATCGTTGGTTGGCTGCGATTACCGAGCCGATCGGAGGTATGCGTGCTTGCCTTGTTCTCGCGGTTCTACTGTCGGTATCGCTCGCCGGATGTTCGGAAGGTGAACGGCCCTCAAGTATCTCTTCGGCTGTAACGCAGACCACCGCGACTGCTACGACAACTCGAACCACAACTCCATCGCCTACATCGGCCGTTCCCAAGACGAGCCTGTTCCAATTAGGAGAGCAGGCAAGTGGCGGCTGTTCAGGTGCTGAATGTACCCTCAAATTCACACTCAGTAAGATGACGGACTGCACAGGTGGCTATGTGGGTGACCCGCCGCCCGTCGGGACGACTCGCAAGCTGCTGTGGATCGAAGTCCAGACGGGTAGTGCATACGACGTCTCGGATTTGCCCTCGGGCCTATTCACGCAGTTCGCGGCGATCAGTGCGAGCGGTGTCGCCAGTGGGAGAATCAACCCGTCCCTCACTTGGAGGTGTGCGCCGGAGGGAAGTCGCATTGGGTTCGGCGACGAGGATTGGCTGCCAGGAAAGAAGTACGCCGGAGCTGTCGAGGTCTACCTTCCCGACGACGCGAACAAGGTGTCCAACGCCCAGGGTTACTGGGAGTGGCTCGTGCGGTGAACTGTTTTGGCACTGTGGGGCTTCGCGTAGCTGACTTCTTGCCCGGTTGTCGTATGAGGATGTACAAGTCAAGTGAAGTTCAAGTCCAACTCCCTTGATTACCCCTCGAAAACAACGGCAAGCGGCGGCAGTGAACCGTCCCCCATGGGAATTTACGTTCGGAAACCTCTCAGGTGGCGACAGGGTAAAGCAACTAATAGTGGACAATAAGGACCAAGATCCACAACCTGCGGGTTCAGGGTTCGAGCCCCTGGCGGCCCACCAAAGCCCCAGGTCAGCCGCCTGGGGCTTCGGTGTGCCGAGATCACCGCCACACTTTTGCCCCGATTTGTTCGCGCTCGTCGCTGAGCACCGGGCCGAGCGCGTCGGCAGCAGCGCGGCCGGGTGATCGCCGCCCCGGAGGAAGATCATCGTTCCAGTCGCGCCTCATCTCGGCCGGACTTTCCGCGCCTACCGCCAGGCGCAGAGCCTCACCCTGGCGGAGTGGCTGGGCCCGAGGCAGGACGATCGCCCCCGTCGCGCCACGTCAAAACGCTCCGACGGCGAACCCCGCGCGCTCCCAGGTCGGCCGTCGTGCCTCGATCTCGCGGGCCGCCGAGTCGAGGCCGACGACTCGTTCCACGAGGCTGACGATAGCCGGCTCGGAGGCGGTGGCCGGGGTCGGTGGCTGCGGTTACCGTGCTCGTGTGCGGGTGGCTACGTGGAACGTCAACTCGGTCAAGCAGCGGATGCCCCGGTTGCTGCCCTGGCTGGACCAGCGAGCCCCCGACGTCGTCTGCCTGCAGGAGACCAAGCTGGCCGACGACGCGTTCGACGCCCTCCTCCGCGACGCCCTGGCCGAACGCGGCTACCAGGCCGCCGCCCACGGCGAAGGGCGCTGGAACGGGGTCGCGATCCTGTCCAAGGTGGGACTGGCCGACGTCGTCACCGGCGTCGCCGGCGCCCCCGGCTTCCCCCACCCCGAAGCGCGGGCGGTGGCCGCCACCTGTGGTGGGGTGCGCGTCTACTCCGTCTACGTCCCGAACGGCCGGGTGCCCGACTCCGACCACTACGCCTACAAGTTGGCCTGGCTGGCCGCCCTGCGGGACGTCCTGGCCGGTGAGCGTGAAGACCTCCTCGTCTGCGGCGACGTCAACATCGCCCCAACGGACGCCGACGTGTTCGACCCGGCCGCCTACGTCGGCCACACGCACGTCACGGAACCCGAACGCCGCGCGTTGACCGCCCTGCAGGACCTCGGCCTCCGCGACGTGGTCCGCGACCGGTGGCCGGACGAGCGGGTCTTCACCTACTGGGACTACCGCGCCGGCCGGTTCCACCAGGACCTGGGTATGCGGATCGACCTCGTCCTGGCGTCGGGCGCGGTGGCCGGACGGGTGCGGGCCGCCTGGGTGGACCGGCACGCCCGCAAGGGCGCCGGTCCCAGCGATCACGCACCGGTGATCGTCGACCTGGACACCGCGCCCGACGGGGACATCGGGCCCGTCGTGCCGCCGCCGTCCGCCCGGAAGCTCCCCCGCGGCTGACCGGGTCAGCCGGCCGACTCGTCCGGTTCCAGGTCGGCGCTCCACGACTCCCGCCGCGGTTGCAGGGCGAGCGCCGCCTTCAGCACCGCGTTCCGCACGCCGGTGAAGCGCCGCGCCCGCGCCAAGCGGTTGAGCGCCAGCGACTGCCTCACCATGCGCTGGGTCTTCCGCCGGCGGAGCGCGTCGTAGGCGACCAGCCCGGCCGGGAGGTCGTGCGTGTTCAAGCACTCGACCAGCGACACGCCGTCGATGATCGCCTGGCAGGCCCCCTGACCCAGGTCCGGCGTCATCGCGTGCGCGGCGTCGCCCAGCAGCACCACCCGCCCCTGGTGGTAGGTCGGCAGCGGCGGCAGGTAGTCCAGGGAGTGGCGCAGGACCTCCGCCGACCCCGCCAGCACCCGCGGGATGGGGTCGTGCCAGTCGCGGAACACCTCGTGCACGTCGGCGTCGGGGCCGGTCAGGGCGTACCAGTTGGTGCGGCCGTCGGCCTGCGGGGTCAGCCCGAACTTCACGCCCCGGCCCCACGTCTCGCCGCCGGCCGCCACCTCGACGTCCGCGGTCCCCCGCCACCCGATCGAGCCCGAGCGACGCACCTCGACGCCGAACAGGGACCGGCGGGTGGCGCTGTCGATGCCGTCCGCCGCCACGACCAGGTCGTGGTCGCAGTCCTGCCACCTCGCGGTCGAACCGAACCGGATGGCGCCCTCGGGGAGGGCCTCGGCCAGCAGCGCCAGCAGCGCCGGCCTGGTCAGCAGGTGCACGTCCGCCCGCAACGGCCCGATGCGCGAACCGTCCGGCCTGCGCAGCGCGCCCTCGGGCTGCCTGCGGCCGACCTGCCGGGCGGTCGCGCCCAGGCCGAGCCGGTCCAGCGCCTCGATGGCGTCGCGCCAGATGCCCAACCCCGTGCCGGTCGCGGGCAGGCTCGCCGCGCGCTCGTGGACCGTGACGGCCCACCCCGACTGGTGCAGGCCGATGGCCGCCGCCAGGCCGCCCACCCCTCCGCCGATCACCGCTGCTCTCATGCCGCGACCGTACTACAGATGTAGTACCGACTACTACGGGTGTAGTGTGCCGGGTCGTGACCAGGCGGCAGCAGGTGCTCGACGCGGCGATCCGGGTGCTCGGCACGACCGGGCCGCGCGGCCTGACGCACCGGGCCGTCGACGCCGCCGCCGGCCTCCCCGAGGGCTCCTCGTCCAACCACTTCCGCACCAGGGACGCGCTGGTCGCCGGCGTGGTCGACCGGCTGCTGGAGCGGGAGACCGAGCTGTGGGGCCGGCTCGCCGACGACGTCTCGACGCCGGACGGGTTCGCCACCGCCGTCGGTCGCCTGGTGGAGGAGCTGGCCCGCGAGCGGGTGCTCACGCTGGCCCGGCACGCGGTGTTCGTGGAGGCGGCCGTCCGGCCGGACCTGGGCAGGCGGATCGCCGACGCGCACCGCCGCATCGCCGGGTGGGCCGCGCCGCTGGTGCGCGCGCTGGGCTCGACCGACCCGCCGCGCGACTTCCGCCTGCTGCTGGCGGTGGTCGACGGGCTGCTCACGAACCAGTTGGCCAACCCGCAACCCGACTTCGCGCCGGGTGACGCCGTGCGGACGGTGCTGCGGGGGATGCTCGGCTTGCGCCCCGCCTGATGGCGTAGCCGCACGCCCGCCATCCTCCTCCCAGCGCGACGGGAACGCCGCGCCCGTCGGCTGATCGAGTGGTCGGACCACCGTGTTGCCCGAGGCCACTGTGGACGGTCGTCACGGGAACCCCCGGCCGCGGAGGGCGCGCCGTGACCGGGCGACCAGGTGCGGGCCGAAGAGGACGACCTGCGCGCGCTGCCGGGTTCGGCGGACCGACGGCCGATCCCGCGCGGTTCCCCCGGTCGACGCCGGACGCCGCGCGGGGCGACGCCGTCGAGCCGACGGCGACCACCGTCACGAAGGGCGAGGGGATCGCGGACCCGCGGTCGGCGGCGCGGTGTCGGCGGTCGCCGGCGGCGCGGTGCGCGGGTCGGCCTTCGGCCGCTGCCTGGTCGGCCGGTGGTGACGCGGCTGGTCGTCGGGCACCTCGCAGGCGAGGCCGTCCCGGTCCCGGTCCAGCCGGTGGCGGTCGTGGCCCCGGACCTCGATGCGCGTCACACCCTGGTCCCGCAACCACTCACAGGCGCGCCCCAGCCCCGGCGGGAACAGGCCCGGCGGGAACAGCCACGGCACGCACACGCCGTCCGTCACGTAGGCGTTGTCGCAGCGGTGGGGTCGGTGGGGGCGCTGGCGCGACGGCGGTGTGGACGGCGGTGCGGTAGTGGTGGCGGGCGGTGTCTCGACGGTGGTGGTGGTCGTCGCGGTCGGTTCCGCCGTGGTGGCCACCGGGACTTCGAGGCGCGGCGGCGGCGCGGCCACCACCGTGGTCGTGGTGGACTGCACCGGCTTGAGCACGGTGGTGTGGGTGGCGCTGAGCACGCCCGGCTGCACGGGGCTCAGGTCGACCCGCCGGACGTCCACCGGACGCGGCTCGTAGGCCGTGATCACCAGGAACAGCAGGGCGCCGCACGCCAACGCGCCCGCCGACCCGGCGATGCCGGTACGGCTGATCCTGCTCATCGGTACCCGCTCCAGACGCGACACCACGGTGGTCACGTGGAATCGCCGAGTCGGTCAAAGGCGTTACGCCACGCGGATTTCCGGCTCCCGCGCACACCGCGCGGGAGCCGCGCCGGGGGCCGGCCTCAGCCGCTGCGGTCCGGGCCGGCGCGGTGCAGGTCCACCCGCAGCACGACGCGCCGTTCACGGACCATCGCCGCGCGGTAGTCGTCCCAGTCCGGGTGCTCGCCGGAGATCCGCCGGTACAGGTCGACCAGCGGCTCCATCGCCGCGGGCAGCGGCACGACGCTCGCCGTGCCCTCCACCTGGATCCACTCGCCGAAGAACCCCTCCGTCATGAAGCACAGCGCCACGCGCGGGTCGGCGCGGACCTGCCGCACCTTGTAGGCGGTCTCACGCGTGCTGACCACCACGAAACCCGCGTCGTCGACGGACGCGAGCACGGGGGACATCTGCGGTGAGCCGTCGGGGCGGTACGTCGCCAGCACGGCACGCGGGTTGCGGCGGATGAAGTCACGGGCCCGGTCGAGTTCCATGGACCACATCTTGGCCCCCGGCCGGTGATCACGCCTGTGGCACCATCGGATCATGTCGTCCGACGTGGGCATCCTGGGCCCTGGCACGGTGACCTGGCAGTTGCACGCCGACCCGGCGATGTGGGTCGCGGGGATCACGAGCCTCTACCTCCAGTCGCTGCACCCGCTCGCGGTCGCGGCGATCGTGCAGAACTCGTCCTTCCGGCGGGACCCGTTGGGCCGCTTGCGGCGCACCGCGAGCTTCGTCGGCACGGTCAGCTACGGCACCACCGAGGAGGTGCGGGCCGCCGCGGCCAGGGTGCGCTCGGTGCACCGCTCGCTGCGCGCGCAGGACGGGTCCGGCCGCCGGTACCGCGTCGACGACCCGGAACTGCTGCTGTGGGTGCACTGCGCCGAGGTGCACGCGTTCGTCACGGTGCTGCGCCGCGCCGGCTACCGGCTCACCGACGCCCAGGTCGACCGCTACTACGACGAGCAGCGGCGCACCGCGGCGCTCGTCGGCCTGCACGCGGACGAGGTGCCGGGCAGCGCCGCCGCAGTGGCCGAGTACTTCGCCGCGACGATCCCCGCGCTGCGCCGCACCGACGATTCCGAGGTGGTGTACCGGTTCCTGCACCGGCCGCCGGTGACCGGCCTGCTGAAGCTCGGGCTCGACGTCTACGAGCCGTTGCTCGGCCACCTCGCGTACTCGTTGCTGCCGCCGTGGGCGATCGCTCTGCACGGGCACCGCCCGTACCCCGCGTCGACCGCCACGGCGCTGCTGCGCGGGTTGCGCGCGGCGGCCCGGCTGGTGCCGACGCGGATTCGCTGGAACGTGACGGAAGGCCACGTGATGCGTGCCATCCGGCGGCTCGGGAGCAGCGCGACACCACGGCGTTCACTGCTGCCGTAAGGCTTTCCCGAGACACGCACCGGGATGCGCGACGTCACACCGATTCCTGGGCCGAATGGCCTAGTGTGTTGATCTGATGAGACGTTCGTCGCACCGGTGGGGCGGAAACCGGTGCCTAGCATGAGGAACCGCCCGGCGCGCGATCCGCGCCGCGGTACCCGAGCACCGAGAGGTTCGCAGCCATGCTGTTCCGACGACTGCTGCCCGCGACCGCGGTGGTGGCAGCCCTCACGCTCGTCGCCGCATGCGGTGGCGCGGCCGACGACACGCTCAAGGGCAAGGCCGACGACGGCGCGCTGACCGTCGGCATCCGGTTCGACCAGCCGGGGATGGCGCAGCGCCGGATCGACGGCAAGTACGTCGGGTTCGACGTGGACGTCGCCAAGTACGTGGCGCAGCAGCTCGGCGTGCCCGAGTCCGGGATCACCTGGAAGGAAGCCAGGTCCGCCGACCGCGAGCGGTTGATCGCCGACGGCGAGGTGGACTTCGTCGTCGCCACCTACTCGATCACCGACCAGCGCAAGGAGCGGGTGGCCTTCGCGGGCCCGTACTTCCAGACCGGCCAGGGCCTGCTGGTCCGCTTCACCGAGGAGGCCGTCACCGGTCCGCAGGCGTTGAACGACAAGAAGCTCTGCTCGGTCAGCGGGTCGACCTCCGCGCAGAAGGTGAAGGCCGAGTTCGCGCAGGGCGTGCGGCTGGTGGAGTACGGCCAGTACTCGGACTGCGTGACCGCCCTGCTGGCGGGCAACGTCGACGCCGTCACGACGGACGAGGCGATCCTCGCCGGGTACGTGGCGGAGAACCCGGAGCTGCTCAAGCTGGTCGGCGACACCTTCACCACCGAGCGGTACGGCGTCGGCCTCGCGAAGGGCGACGACCGGGGCCGGGCGGACGTGAGCGCGGCGATCCAGAAGATGATCGACACCGGCGAGTGGCGCAAGGCGTTGGAGCGCAACATCGGGCAGGCCGGCGTGCAGCTGCCGGACCCGCCGCAGGTCACCGAGAAGTAGCGCCACGAGCCGGGAAGCGGGTAGTGCTGGGCGTGGTCAACCGATACGCTCGCCTGCGCAGGCCGTGGTTTCTGTGTTCGTGTCTCACGCTCGCGGAACGACACGCGGGCGTGCGCCCCTCGCTGGAGGCGGCGGGGGGAACGCCCCGGGACGGCCGGGGCTGCATGGTGCAGCCCCAAGCTTTCCTGCGATGGAGGCAGGTACATGGCACTGGGCACTGTCAAGTGGTTCAACTCCGAGAAGGGCTTCGGCTTCATCGCCCAGGAGAACGGCGGGCCGGACGTCTTCGTCCACTACTCGGAGATCCAGGGCCAGGGTTTCCGGACCCTGGAGGAGAACCAGCGGGTCGAGTTCGAGATCGGCCAGGGCACCAAGGGTCCGCAGGCCCAGAACGTGCGGAAGGTCTGATCGCACCTTCGTGACGGCGCAGGCCCCCGACCGGGTTCCGGTCGGGGGCCTGTCGCGTTCCGGGGTTCTCGATCGGTCGCGGTCCGGTCGGTCGCGGTCGGATGGGTCTCACGCGTGATGCCGGAGGCGCGGCCGGGTCGGTCCCGAAGTCGCGGTGGTCCGGCCCCGAAGGCGTGGCCGTGCGCCGGCTGCCCCCGGCGTGCGGTCGGCGGAGGGTGCGACCGGGCGCGGGCCCGCACCCGCGAGGGGCGCGGCCCGGCCGGTGGCGGCTCGCCGGGTGCGCTACATGCCGCGCTGGCGGGCTTCCCACTCCAGGCGCTGCATGACCCACTCCGTGGCCAACGCCTGCGGCGACGTCCGGCGCTCGGCGGCGAGTTCCTTCAGCTGCTCGTTCGCCATCAGCTGGAGGCGGAGCTGGTAGACCTGCGCGTTGCCGAAGCTGTTGCCGGTGGTCGTCTCGGCGTCCGTCGTCTCCGGCGCCAGCGCCGCCAGGTACGAGGACAGCTCCTCGTCGGGCAGGATTTCGTCCTGCTCCTTGGCGGGCGGGCGGTGGCGGCCGGACTTGTTGCGACCTAGCGATCCAAGAGGCACCGCGCAACGATAACGGTTGCATTGCGGAACACCCCAAACTGTGGCTTGCGTCACAGCCGTGTGCATGGAGAGGCCCCCGCGCCAGGGGGAGGAACGCGGGGGCCGGAGGGGATCTCCACAGGCGCTGACCGGGGGTGTGTCAGCAATTCGGATTGTTGCACGCGCACGGGGCTCTGGGGAGTGGGTTGGCCCCAAATCTTCAGCTTGTCGATGGCCGGAACCCGCGCAGCCGCAGGCTGTTGGTCACGACGAAGACACTGGAGAACGCCATCGCGGCCCCCGCTAGCATGGGATTCAACAGTCCGAGCGCCGCGAGCGGCAAACCCGCAACGTTGTAGGCGAACGCCCAGAAAAGATTTCCCTTGATGGTGCGGAGCGTCCGGCGGGACAACCGGATAGCGTCCGCCGCCGCCCGCAGGTCGCCGCGCACGAGGGTCAGGTCGCCCGCCTCGATCGCCACGTCCGTGCCGGTGCCCAGGGCCAGCCCGAGGTCGGCCGTCGCGAGCGCGGGCGCGTCGTTGACGCCGTCGCCGACCATCGCCACCACGCGGCCCTCCGCCTGGAGCCGGCGCACCACCTCGACCTTCTCGGCGGGCAGCACGCCGGCGACCACCTCGTCGATGCCGACCTCGGCGGCCACCGCCTCCGCGACCACCCGGTGGTCACCGGTCAGCAGCACCGGCCGCAGGCCCAGCGCCCGCAGCTCGCGGACGGCGCGGGCACTGGTGGGCTTCACGGCGTCGGTCACCGACAGCAGGCCGAGCGGCCGGTCGTCGGCGGCCACCGCGACCACCGTGCGGCCCCGCCGCTGCTCCCGCTCCGCCCGGTCGAGCAGCGCGTCCGGCAGGTCCACCAGGCTCAGCCGCCCGACGGTCACCCGCCTGCCGTCCAGCACGGCCGTGACGCCCAGGCCCTCGCGGTTGGCGAACTCCGCGACCTCCGGCAGCACCGGCACCTCGGCCCGCGCACCGCGCACGACCGCCGCCGCGACCGGGTGCTCCGAGCCCTGCTCGACCGCGCCCGCGACGGTCAGCAGCTCCGCGCGGGTCACGCCGTCCGCCGGGATCACGTCGACCAGGTCCAGCCTGCCCGTGGTCACCGTGCCGGTCTTGTCCAGCACCACGGTGTCCACCCGGCGCGTCGACTCCAGCACCTCCGGGCCCTTCACCAGGATGCCCAGCTGCGCGCCCCGGCCGGTGCCGACCAGCAGCGCCGTGGGCGTCGCCAGCCCCAGCGCGCAGGGGCACGCGATCACCAGCACCGCGACCGCCGCCGTGACGGCGAACTCCAGCGGGCGCCCCGCGAGCAGCCACCCGACGAGGGTGAGCACCGCGACGGCCAGCACGACGGGCACGAACACCGCCGAGACCCGGTCGGCCAGCCGCTGGGCCTCGGCCTTGCCGGACTGCGCGCGCTCGACCAGCCGCGCCATGTGGGCCAGCTGGGTGTCCCGGCCGACCCGCGACGCCGCGACGACGAGCCGGCCGCCGGCGTTGACCGTGCCGCCGACCACCTCGTCACCCGCCCGGACCTCCTCCGGCACCGACTCGCCGGTCACCATCGAGCGGTCCACGGCCGACGCGCCGGACACCACTACGCCGTCCGTGGCGATCCGTTCACCCGGTCGGACCACGAAGTGCTGGCCCACCCGCAGCTGCCCGATCGGGACGCGGGTCTCCACGCCGTCCGCCAGCACGCCGACGTCCTTCGCGCCGAGCTCCAGCAGGGCGCGCAGCGCGGAGCCCGCCCGGCGCTTGGACCGCGCCTCCAGCCACCGTCCGAGCAGCAGGAACACCGTGACGCCGACCGCGACCTCCAGGTAGATGTCACCGGTCGTCGAGGGGCGCGGCAGGAAGCTGAACTCGTGCCGCATGCCCAGCGCCCCGGCCTCGCCGAACACCAACGCGTAGAGCGACCAGAGGTAGGCGACGACCACGCCCATCGACACCAGGGTGTCCATCGTGCTCGCGCCGTGCCGGGCGTTGACGGCGGCGGCCCGGTGGAACGGCCACCCGCACACCCACACCACGGCCGTCGCCAGGGCCAGCGCCGGCCACTGCCAGCCGGGGAACTGCCAGGCCGGGACCATGCTGAGGACCACGACCGGCGCGCCGAGGAAGGCCGCGACCGCGACCCGCTCACCCAGCTCGCCCGCGTGGTCCTCCTCGGGGCGCTCCGGGCTCGCGGCGTAGCCGGCGGCCTCCACCGCGGAGACCAGGTCCGCCACCGCCGTGCCTGCCGGGAACTCGACGCTGGCCTTCTCGGTCGCGTAGTTCACCGACGCCGTGACGCCGGCGAGCTTGTTGAGCTTGCGCTCGATGCGGTTCGCGCACGACGCGCACGTCATGCCGGAGATGGCCAGCTCGACGCGGTGGGTGGTCTCCGTGGTGGTCATCAGCCGACCAGCTCGTAACCGGCTTCGGTGATCGCCGCGCGCACCTCGTCCCTGGTCAGCTCGCGGGTGCTGGTGACCGTGACGGCGCCGCTGTCGAGCTTGACGTCGACGCCGGTGACGCCGTCCACGGCGGTCAGCTCCTCGGTGACGGAACCGGCGCAGTGGCCGCAGGTCATGCCGCTGACGGTGTACGTGGTGGTGACGGACATGAGCACCTCTCTCCTCGGCTGTCCGTCCGAGGATACCCCTAGGGGGTAGGGCTATCCCCCTGCGGGCCCTCCAGGTTCGTGATCTCGCCCTCCAGGCGCACGACCAGCTCCTCCAAGCCCGCGAGCATCCCGTCCAGCTCGGACATCTTGTCGTTCATCACGGCGTCGATGTCGGCCTCGATCGCGGCCAGGGACAGGCCGCCGAACAGCAGCTGGGGGTCGGTGGGCGCGGTCGACGGCCCGGTGGTCGACGTCCCGGCGGGATCGGCCTGGTCGGGCGTCGCGGCCGGGTCCACCGGGGGTGCGGTGTCGCCCTCCGCGGCTTCGGGTTGCGCGGTTCCGGGCTGTGCGGCACCGGTTCGTGCGGGGTCGGCCTGAGTGGCGTCGGCGGCCGGGGGCGTGGGCTCGGTGGGCTCCGCCGGGGCGTCCAGGGGCTGTGGCCGGGGGTCCGGGTTCGTCATGGGTCCACCCTCTCGTAGTTCGCGACAAGCAGATCACGCCCTGCTTGACACCGGGTCGCTGACACGGAAAGTGACGCTCCGTTGCCTTGGAATCACTCTGCGGGGGGCTGCGGCGGTTCGACGGGCTCGCTTAGCCTCGCGCCAACCTCAAGTCGGGGAGGCGTCATGAGCGGCTCGCTAGAAGTGCGTCAGTTCCTGTGGAACCAGGACGACATCATGTCCAGGCCGGGCGGTGGGGTGCCCGCACAGCGGACCGGCGAACCATCGCGGATCTCGGACGAACAGGTCCACCGCGCGCGGCTGTCCGTGGCCCGTGGCGCGACCAGCGCCGAGGACTGCCGACTGCTGCTCGACATGCTCGGTCTGTCACCGGGCGAGGACGGGGGCGCGCCACCCGTCCAGCGGTAGGACGCGCGCGGTCCGCCGGTTCGCGCCCCCTCGGGGTGCGGACCGGCGGCCGCCGGGTGGCTCCCGTCGCCGCGAACGGTGGAGAAATCGCAGGTCAACAACTTGTGCCACCCCCGTTTTGGAGTAGTTGGCACTCGTGCCCTATGCTTACGATGCTTCCACCGGACAGCGTGGAGGGCCTGGAGAAGAAGGTGGCCCAAGAGGTTGCTGGAGGAACCGGTCCCCATCGTCTAGCGGCCTAGGACCCCGCCCTTTCAAGGCGGTAGCGCGGGTTCGAATCCCGTTGGGGGCACGTAGTAGAGCAAGGCCCAGTGGCGCAGTTGGTTAGCGCGTCGCCCTGTCACGGCGAAGGTCGCGGGTTCGAGTCCCGTCTGGGTCGCAAGGCTGTTCGGCTGCACGGCCGAGCCGCTACCTGGCCAGGTAGCTCAGTTGGTACGAGCGACCGCCTGAAAAGCGGTAGGTCGGCGGTTCGACCCCGCCCCTGGCCACCAGACCAGCAGAAACCCCCGCGCAATGCGATTGCGTGGGGTTTCCGCTTTTCAGGGCTTTCCCCGGAGTCGGCCGGCCGCGAATCGCAGCACGGCGAACGCCTGGTCGTCGTGCACTTTCGACCGCCGCCACCGGACCCGTTCCGGGTCGTTCGCCTCGGCGCGCCGGATCTCGTCCAGCACCGCTTCCGGGCCTTTCGCCGATGTGACGTCCAACACGGCCGACCAATCCGCGAACAGGCCGTAGTCGTCCACCCCGCACGAGACGCCGTCGGTCGCCATCAGGACGGTGTGCACCGCGTCACGCCGCCACGACCGGCGCACCGCGCGGTGGGCGGCGGCCGGGTCCGCCTCGGCCACCCAGAAGCCGCCGTCGCGGTTGCGCCAGTCCGTGACCCGGTCGACCCGGCCGCGCAGGTCGCGCAGGCGGTCGTCGGCCACGACCTCCGGGGCCGCGCCGTCCGCCGTGCCGAACACCACCACCGGGGTGTCCGCGAGCACCAGGGCGTCGACCGCGTCGTCGGTCCAGCGGACGATCGCGACCGTGCTGGACGGCGAGTCGCCGGGGACGAGGCCGTGGCGGTCCGCCAACCGGCCGATGACGCCCGCGAGTTCGTCGGCCAGGTCGCCGCGCAGCCCGCCGAGCGCGCGGAACTCGTCCGCGAGGGCCCGCGAGTGCCAGCCGCCGTCCCGTTCGCGCGGCGTCGGCGAGGTGGCGCCGTCCAGCAGGACCACGGCGTCCGGGAGGACGACGACCCGGTCCTCGGTGGGGCGGGGCTCGCCGTCCAGGCCGACCCCGGCGCGTTCGGCGGTGGTGATCTCCGGCGCGGTGGTCTCGGGCGCGGTGGTCTCGGGCATCGACTCCGAGCTTAGTGTCAACCTGGGTTGACAAGTGGCCGCGTGTCAACCAAAGTTGACGTCATGACGGAGGCAACGCAACTCGCCTCGGCGGCGGGCGACCAGGACCCCAAGGTCGGGCTGAGGGCGGTCGGCGCGCTGCGCAGGCTGCTCGAACAGCTGGAAGCGGTCCAGGTCCGCAACGCTCGCGTCCGGGGCTGGTCCTGGCAGGAGATCGCGGCCGAACTGGGTGTCACCAGGCAGGCCGTCCACAAGAAGCACGGGGGTGTCCGGTGATCGGCGAGAGGTTCACCAGGGAGGCGCGGCGAGCGGTGCACGCCGCCGTCGCGGAAGCCGAGCGCGCGGCGGCCGGCGAGATCGCGCCCGAGCACCTCATGCTGGCCCTGCTGGACACGCCGGTCCTGGCGGAGTTCGGGGTGACGCGAGCGGCGGTGGAGGCCGACTTCCGGGAGATCCGGCGCAAGGGCGGGCTCAGCCGGGCCGACGAGGAGGCGCTGAAGGGGCTGGGCATCGACGTCGGCCAGGTGGTGGCCTCGGTCGAGCGCTCGTGGGGCGAGGGTGCGCTGGCCACCCGGCCGCCCACGCTCCGGCGCAGGCTGTTCGGGACGCCGTTCCACCCGGCGGCGAAGAAGGTGCTGACCCGCGGCCTGGTCGAGGCGCGCGACCTCGGCCACCGGAAGCTCAGGCGGGAGCACCTGGTCCTGGCGCTGCTGGCCGGGCGGGGGTCCGTGGCCGAGGTGCTGGCGGCGCGCGGCGTGCACTACACCGAGGTCAGGCGGCGGGTCGCGAACTCCAGGTGACCAGGGGCAGGAACGCCTGCGTCAGGGGGCCGATGGCCAGGGCGTACAGGACGGTGCCGACGCCGATCGTGCCGCCCAGCGACCAGCCGACGGCCAGCACCGCCAGCTCCACCGCGGTCCGGACCAGGCGCAGCGAGGCCCCGGTCCGCGCGCAGAACCCGGTCGTCAGGCCGTCGCGCGGGCCGGGGCCGAGCCGCGCTCCGATGTAGACGGCGGCGGCCAGTCCGTTCAGGACGATGCCCGCGACCAGGAACAGGGTGCGCGGCAGCAGTTCCGCCGGCGCGGGGAGGACGGCGAGCGTGACGTCGACCGCGACGCCGATCAGGAGGACGTTGCAGACCGTGCCGACGCCGGGGCGCTGCCGCAGGGGCGCCCAGCACAGCAGGACGAGCGCGCCGACGAGGATGGTGACGACGCCGAAGCTCAGGCCGGTGCGCTTGGTCAGGCCCTCGTGCAGCACGTCCCACGGGTCGAGGCCCAGCGTCGCGCGGATCTGGAGCGCCATGCTCGCGCCGTAGAGCCAGAGGCCCGCGACCAGTTGGGTCAGGCGGCGGGCGGGTGCGACGGAGACGGGGACCTGGTGGAGTGCGGCGAGCATGGTGGCCATCCTCAGCGGCGATTGGCTTTGTTTTCCAGAGCCAAAGTTGAATAATTGGCCACATGAACCACGACGTCCCACCAGGTGGACGTATATCCGGCTCTCGACTCGCCCGCCTGCTCGGCGAGTGGCGGCGGCGCGGCGCGCGGCAGGGCTCCGCCGACCTCGCGGCGGCGATCCGGATGCTCGTCCTCGACGGCCGGCTGCCCGCCGGGACCCGCCTGCCCGCCGAGCGCGAGATGGCCGAGGCGCTGCCCGTCAGCCGCACCATGATCACCGCGGCACTCGACCAGTTGCGGTCCGAGGGGCTGGTGGCCAGCAGGCGTGGCGCGGGGTCGTGGATCAGCCTGCCGACGGGGTCGCTCGGGATGGTCCCCGACACCCCGCTGGTCGGGCACAGCATGGTCGACTTCGGCCGCGCCGCGCCGCCCGCGATACCCGGCATGCTGGCGGCGTTCGACCGGGTGCGGCTGCGGCTGCCCGAGCACGTGGTCGACCACGGTTACTACGAGCACGGCCTGTTCGACCTGCGCAAGCGCATCGCGCAGCGGTACGAGGCGCGCGGGCTGCCGACGTCGCCGGACCAGATCGTCATCACCAGCGGCGCGCAGCACGCGCTGGCGCTGGCGCTGCGGCTGCTCACCGGGCCGGGCGACCGGGTGCTGGTCGAGCAGCCGAGCTACCCCAACGCGCTCGACGCGATCAAGGCGGTGTCGGCCATCCCGGTGCCGGTGGCCATGACGCCGACCGGGTGGGACCTGCCGGGCATCGCGGCGGCCCTGCGCCAGGCCGCGCCGCGCATGGCGTACCTGGTGCTGGACTTCCACAACCCGACCAGCCACCGGCTGGACGCGGAGGGGCGGGCGGAACTGGCCGACATCGCGCGCCGCGCCCGCACGCCGCTGGTGATCGACGAGACGGTGGTCGAGCTGGACCTCGACGGCGATCCGCTGGACGGTCCGCCGCCGATGGCGTCGTACGCCGAGGACCTGGTGGTGACGCTGGGGTCGGCGAGCAAGGCGTACTGGGGCGGGTTGCGGATCGGGTGGATACGGGCGTCGGCCGAGGTGGTCCACCGCCTGATCTCGACGCGGACGGCGCTGGACCTCGGTTCGGCGGTGTTCGAGCAGCTGGTGCTGGCCGAGCTGATGACCGAGCCGGACCAGGCGCTGGCGGCCCGGCGGACCCTGCTGGCGGAGCAGCGCGACGTGCTGATCGCCGGCCTGCGCGAACACTGCCCGCAGTGGCGGTTCCGCCGGCCGGCGGGCGGGCTGAGCGTGTGGTGCGAACTGGACGCGCCCATCAGCACCCGCGTGGCCGTCGTGGCGCAGAACCACGGCATCCGCCTCGCTCCGGGGTCGCGGTTCGGGGCGCACGGCGGGTTCGAGCGCTGGCTGCGCCTGCCCTACGTCCTGCCGTCCGACGTGCTCCGCGACGCGGTCCGGCGGCTGGGGCTGGTGGCGGCGTCGGTGACGGGCACGAGCGCGAACGTGCCCGGCGAGGCGGACGCCACCATGCCCGTGGCCTGACCAGCCCCAACGCCCCTCGCCACCCCCGCCCCCTCTGCGTCCCGCACGCCCGACCGCACTCAGCCCTGTGCACCCTCCCCGTCCACTCGCTCAGGCCCACGACCCAGCTCGCACCCGAGCCCGCACCCGCGCTCGCGCTAGCCCGCACCCGCACACGCACCCGCGCGAGGCCGAGGCCACGCCCACGCGCACGCCCGGAGGCCACGCCCACGCCGGAGGCGAGGCCACGCCCGAGGCCGCAACCGAGCCTGAGGCCACGACCACCGACAGGGCCGGGGCCGAGGTGCAGGGCCAGAGGCGAGTGCAGGGCCGATGCCGACGTCAGCGTGCCGATGCCGATGTCAGCGTGGAGGCGGGAAAGCGCGGCGGGGCGGGGCGGGGTCGGTGGCCACGCCTGCGACTGCGCCCACGTCCGCTGGGCACGCGGCCGCCTGCGAACGTGTGCCGTCGTCGTCGGCGCCGCGCCTGCCGGTGCTGTTGGCGGCTGTGCCTGCCGGCCGGTCGTCGCGTTGGCCGACCGTGGTTGTGCCTTGTCGCGGGCTGGGGCTTGGGGGCTTGGTCGGGTTGGGCGGCGCTGCGTTCTCCGTTGTGGCCGTGTCGCGGTGTTGGCCGTGTCGCTGTGTTCGCCGTGCCGCTGTCTTCGTCGTGCTGTGGTCGTCGCGGTGTCGACGTTCTTCGTCGTGCCGCGTGGAGCGTTGCTCGCCGTGTGCCGCTGCCTCCTTGAATCCGGCAACGAAATCGGTAAGTCGAAAGTGCCCGACGGCGGGGGATTTCTTGTGAGTTCACCCTACTAAGCGAACGGCGGTGGGTTGGTCACTCGGGTGGGGGTTCGCTGGATCGGGGGGTGTCGTCACCGTCGGGCTCCGGCGCAGCCCCTCGTTGAGCCGGAGCCCGACGGTGGTCCTACGTGGACCTGCGGCGGGGACGCTCCAGGGAATGGCGTCCCCGACCGCAGGTTCCCGTGTGATCCCGTTGACGCAGGGGCAGTGCGGCGACGGGATCATGCCCGTTCCTGCCGGGGCGCGGTCGGCAGGACGGGAAGTGGAAATGACTGACTGAACCCACGGGCGGGTGAAATGAGGACACTCAAAGGTGACTGGTGGGCGGCGTGGTCGGTATTGGACAGACCGGTGCCGTCGGACTCAGTCCGGGGACGTGCTGGGCAGCCCTGGAATGCTGCCGGGGGAGCGCCGGTCGTCGCGCCGTTCCGCTGACCACGCAGCCGGAGGCGCCAGCCGTTCCTGGCTCGTCACGAACATCAGCACGCCACCACGGTGGCCGTTCGAGCTGTCCTGCGCGCTCGACGACGCCGTGGTCGGCGCGGTGGGCGCGGGCAGTTGGTTCGGTGCCGGCGCGGGCGTCGCGGGCTCGGGCTTCTGCCAGGCCAGGTCGCCGTGGGAGGCGGTCGTGTCGGCGGTCCCCTCCGCGCCTGCCGGGACCGGCGTCAGGTCCGGGGCGGGCACCGCGTCGTCCTGCGGCGCCGGCGACCCGGCAGCGCTCGGCAGCGCCTTGGCCGGCGGCTGCGCGGGAGCCGGGTCGGGCGGTGGCGGGACGCGGTCGGCGTGCAGCGCGGCGGCCTTGGCCGCGACCTTCGCCTCGTACAGCTCGACGGGCATGGTGTTCGACACCGCGCCCGTCCGGCGGTACGCGCTGCTCTCCGAGCCGCCCGAGTAGTAGAAGCCGGACTGCTGCGCCGTCGGGTCGGCCACCGCCTCGACCTCGACTTCACCGGCGGGCACCAGGTGCGCGGGCGAGGCCAGGGGGAGCGGGGACCCGAGAGCGACGGTGGGCTTCGGCGCGGTGGGTGGTGACAGGACCGCGGACGTCAGCGCCTGCACCGCGGCCGGGGTCAGGGCTGATGCCGGGGCCAGGGCGGGGGCCGGCGACAAGGCCGGGGCCGGGGTCAGGGAGAAGACCGAGGCAGGGGGCAGCACCGCCGGCACCGGGAGTTGCGACAGGGCCGCCGCCGGTGTCGGGATCGCGTTCGGCAGTTGCTCGTCGCCCGGCGGTGGTTCGGTGTTCGGCAGCGGTTCGGTGTTCGGCGGCGGCACGAGGGTGGGCGTCGTCGTCGGTGCCGAGGACGGGTCCAAGCCCGGTGAGCCGGGGTCCGGCGTGGACGGCGGCGGCGGTGTGCTCGTCGCCTGCTCGTCGCCGGGCTGGTCCGCCGCGGTGGTCGGCGGGGCGGTGGTCGGTGGGGCGGTGGTCGCGGTGTGCGGTGGCTCCACAGTGGTGTTCACCGTGTCGAGCGGCATCGCCGCCACGTCCGGGTGATCTTGGGTCTCGGCGGACGCCGAGGCGCCGCAACACAGCCACGCGGCCGTCGCCAAACCACCCACGACCAGCGCCCGGAGCAGCAGGGATCCGCTGCGGCGCACCGCGTCGGAGGCTGCCACCGGGGATCACCACCGTTCCGGTCAGGGCGAACGGGACCGACCGTTCGAGGTCGACGTGCTGTATGTCTAGCACTGGTCACCGCATTTTCGAACGTTCTGGCGCGGAACCCACTCGGAAGGGCGGTGTCGTGCGGCTGTCCGGGGCGTCGCGCCCGTCCGTGAACACCGTCCGTCGTGTTCATCGCATCGGGTGACCACAACAAGCGTCCCGTGTGGACACCGGGCATGGTGTCCGATGTGGATCTCGTCGACGTCGTCTCGCTGGCGGAAATCGCCGAGCGCTGTCGGGCGGAACAGCCCGACCTCACCGTGCACGACCCCGGTGGCCCGCAGGAGTGCCTGCTCCGTTCAGGTGAGCTGCTGGTCCGTTCGGACGGCGTGCCGATGGCGGTGGACCGGCTGCGCCGCTGGGTGGACCGGGTGGAGGACGCGGCGGACCTCGTGTTCGCCCGTATCCGCCTGCGGCCCGGCGAGGAGCCGGTGCGGATCGCCGCCGACAGCGGCTTGGCCGTCGCGCCCAACCACGTCCACGTCGGCAGCCCGATCATGATCGGCACGGCCCGGCCGCTGCCTCGCTCGGCACCGCCGCCGCCCGCGCCCGCCGAGGAGACGTGGGACGTGACGGCCGCCGTGCTCGACACCGGTCTCGACCCGCACCCGTGGTTCGCCGGCCGGGAGTGGTTCGCGGCGTCGGAGCACTCGCCCGAGGTGCTGGACGCCGACGGGCGACCGGGCCAGGACCGGCAGGCGGGGCACGGCACGTTCGTGACCGGCGTGCTGCTGACCCACGCGCCGGGCGTGCGGGTGCGGCACCGGCGGGTGCTGTCGTCACTGGGCCTGACCGACGACGCGACCGTCGCGGCCGGCCTGCGGGCGGTGCGCGGGACGGTCGACGTCATCGTGCTGACGGCGGGCTGCCACACGGCCGACGACACGTGCCCGCCCGTGCTGCGGCACGAGGTCGAACGGTCGGGCGCGACCGTCGTGGCCGCCGCGGGCAACGGCGCGACCACGCGTCCGGTGTGGCCGGCCGCCCTGCCCACGGTGGTGGCGGTGGGTGCGGACGCGCCGTTCTCCAACCACGGGCCGTGGGTGGACGCCATCGCGCCCGCCGTGGATGTGACCAGCAGTTTCGTTCGACTGGCGCCCTCGGCGGACGCCGTGCCGGGCACCGAGACGCGCGAATACGGCTACGCCCGGTGGAGCGGCACGTCCTTCGCCGCGCCCCGCGTCGCGGCCGACATCGCGCGGTTGCTGCACCTCGGCGTGCCGCCGGCGGAAGCCGTCCGGCAGGTCACCGCCCTCCAGCCGACGTGACGGGTGGCCGGTCCACCACGTGGGCGGACCGGCGGCTCACCCCGTGCCGAACCCGCGGCTCACCCCCGTGCCGGGCCGGCTCGCTCATCCCGCGCCGAAGCAGACGAACCCGAGGTCACCGTGGTCCAGCTGGGCGCGGGCCAGGGTGCGTGCCGGGGTGCCCAGGCCGGCGTGCAGGTCCACCATCAGCCCGACGACCCGGTCGTCCGGCACCGCCCGCACGCTCGCGACGACCACCCGCACCCCTCGGCGCAGCAGCGCGGGCGCCAACCCCGAGTCGCACGCCGACAGCACCACCACCGACGGCGCGCGGGTCAGGCGGTCGAAGTCGTAGCCGTGCACCGGTCCGTCGGCGAGTTCCAGGCGGGAGAACAGCGGCACGTCGGTCCGCCGCACGCCGTGCGCGGCGAAGTGCACCGCGTCCGCCCGCTCCAGGGCGTGCAGCGCCTCGCCGACCGTCGACACCCGCTCGCCGCCGTGCGCCCGGCGCAGCGCGCGGACCTCCCGCTCGGCGCAGCGCAGCGAGGGCCCGACCACCCACACCCGCCGGTCCACCCGCAGCGGCCTCCGGACCGCCGCCAGCCAGCAGCTCGCCGACGGCACGACGGACACCTCCCGCCCCCGGCACGACGGCAGCGCCGCCCACGGCACCCGGTCGAGCTCGGCGCTCGGCACGACCACGATCGGGCGGTCGCCGGCCGGCGCGGTCACGCGGTCCACGGCGGCGAGCACGTCGGGGTCGTCCGACAGCTCCAGCCTGATGGTGCGCCGTGCCGCCGCCCGCGCGTCGCCGAGGTCGTGCAACCGCGCGCCCCGCGCGGTCACGCACACGGCGGCCAACCGCCCACCGTGACCGGTGAAGCTGAGCAACGCCCTGTCACCCAACGAGTCCACGAGGTCCGACAGCGGGAACGCCGCGCGCCGGACGGTGCCCGCCGCCAGCGACAGCCGTCGGACCTCCCGTTCCAGCGCCACAACCCGGCGGTGGTCGTCGCGGGCGCGGGCCAGGCGCAGTTCCGCCAGCGCGTCGGCGGTCTCACGGGTCGGTGCGGGCGGGTCGGCGCGGCGGCGCTCGGTCCACCGCAGGGCGGCACCCGCGTCGCCGGCGGCCAGTGCGTGGCCGAGGGCGATGTCGACCAGTTCGGCGCCGGGCCACGTGGCCGGGTCGTGCAGGCGCAGACCCGCCGCACAGGCGGCCGCCGCGGCGCGCCGCGTGCGGGCCAGGCGGGCGCGGGCGAGCCAGCCGATGGCGCGCGACCTCGTGGTGCCGTGGTCGCGGCGGATGGCGTGGGGCTCGGTGGTCAGCCGCAGTTCGGCCGCGTCGTCGTGGTGGCCCTGCCGCTCGCAGGCCGCGGCGACGGCGGTGGCCGAACCCGGTGCGCCCGCGCGCAGCGCCACCGCCCGCGCGGCGGGCACCCAGCGGTCGCGGTGCTGGCTCCGGAAGAGGGCTTCGGCTCGTTCGGCCAGGGCGCGGGCGGCGGTCGGGTCGTCGTCCCGCAGCGCGCAGCGGGCCGCCAGGAGGAGTGCTTCCGGCAATCGCGAACCCCGGTCGCACCGGTCCAGGAGGTCCACGGCCGGGTTCAGGACGTTCCGGGCTTCGCGGATGAGACCCGCGCTGAGCAGGGCCTCCGCCCGGTCGAGCAACGCCTCGGGCCGGCGCGTGGTGCGCAGGCCCGCGCGTGCCGCGTGCTCGTAGTGCCGCAGCGCCGTCGGCAGGTTACCGGCGAGCATCGCGACGAAACCCCGGTTGTGCAGGCACATCGCCGCCCGGTCTGGCTCGCCGAGGGAGGTGAGGACGCCGTGCGCCGCGGTGAAGTCGGCGTCCGCCTCGGCGAGGCGCAGGGCGTAGGCGCGGGCGATGCCCCGACCGGTCAGCGCGTTGGCGAGCCAGCGCCGGTCACCCTGGCGGCGCAGAACGCGGATGGTCTTGGACAGGCTGGTGATCGCCAGCCTCGGGTCGGCCTGCTGGCACAGCGCGAGACCGCGCAGGCACTGGGCCCTGACCCGGTCCGGACCGGTGAACGTGGCCGCGTTCAGGTGCCGGGCGCACTCCTCGGCGTCGCCGCGGTCGAGCGCTATCCACGCCAGGGTGAGGTGTGGTCGCGGGCTGTCGGTGGTGGCCAGGGCGTGTTCGGCGAGGTGGCGGGCTTCGGTGAGGCGGCCCAGTTCGACCAGCGCCAGGCTGCGTTCGTGGGGGTCTCGGCTGTGGCGCAGGGTGTCGTGCGGCGCGGCGGTCGGGCTCGGGACCTCGTGCGGCGCGGTGGAGCCGGCGGTGTCGCGCGCGGCGGTGCGATTGGGGGCGTCGTGCGGTGCGGCGAGGCCGGCGGTGTCGTGCGGCGTGGTCGGGCAGGCGGTGTTGTGCGGCGTGGTCGGGCAGGCGGTGTCGTGCGGCGTGGTCGGGTCGGTGGTGCCGTGCGAGGTGGGGCCGGGGGTGTGCGAGGTTGCGCTCGGGCTCCCGGTCGGCGCGGTGCGGGCGGTCATGCGACGAACCAGCGGGTCGCGAGGTCGGGGTGGCCGTCCCGGTGCAGCACGAACCGCACCGGGCCCGGCGGCACGTCCTCCAGGTGGAACCAGCCCGCCGGGTCGATGTGGCCGGTCCGCGTCCCACCAGGCCAGTGGGCGACGGCGTGCGTGCCGGTGCGGGCGCGGCCGGTGACGTGCAGGCCCGTCGCCGTCGGTTCGAGGTGGAGGTCGAGGTCGGTGAAGCGCAGCGTCCGGACGTGGTCCGTCCCGCGCATCCCGGTGGGCGTCGTGTGGGCGGAGTCGGTGAGCAGGCGGGACAGCTGGGCCGCGCGACGTTCCGCCAGCGCCGCCTGTGCCCGCGCCACGAGGTGGGGCGGTGGCGGGTCGAGGCGGTCGAGCAGGTCGGCGAGCGAGTCGAGCAGGTCCGGGTGGTTCATCCGACGGTCTCCCTGGCGAGGCGGCGGCGCAGCACGTCGAGGCAGCGGGTGCGGGTGGGGCCCAGGCTGTTCGGCGGGATGCCCACGGTCTGCGCGATCTGGGTGAAGGACAGTTCCGGCGCGAACGCCACCAGGTGCAGGATGCGACGGCAGCGCTCGGTGAGGGTCGTGTACGCCCGCCACAGGCGGGCCTGGGTGTCGCCGGTCAGGACGTGCTCCTCGGGGGTCGGCTCGTCCGTCGCCGGTTCCCACAGGTCGATCGGCTCTTCCCGGCCGCGGACCCGCAGCACGGCCAGCGCCTCCCGCCGGGCCGTCGTGGTGAGCCACGCGCTCAGCCGGTCCGGTCGGCGGATCCGGGTGAGGTTCTGGGCGAGGATCAGCCACACCGTCTGGTTCACGTCGGCCGCGTCCTCGGGACCGAGCCGGTGCGACCGGGCCACCGCCCACACCAGGCGGATGTGCCGCCGCACTATCTCCCGCCACGCGCCCTGGTCGCCGCGGTGCGCCCTCGCCAGCAGTTCTGCGTTGTCCTGGTCTCGCATGCCGATGTGAGGGGTGCTCGGCCCGTCCGGCTCCCGGCACCGCCCGAAGGTGTGGCGCCGGGAACGCCCCCGCCTGCCCGCGCGTCTATGGGCCTTCCCGGCGCCTCGTCGGCGTCACTCGGTGCGGAGGCTCTCCGGGCGGATCGCCTGGCGCAGCGCCGGCAACGTGCACAGCGACACGACCAGCACCACCACGGCGGCCGAGGCGACGGTGGTGACGAGTTCGGTCCAGTCGACGCGGAACCGCTCCGCCGGGACCACCAGCCACGCCGTGCCGAGCCCGATCGGGACGGCCAGGGCGATGCCGAGCGCCGCGGGTATCGCCGACTGCCACAGCGTCGCCGCCGTGAGCACCTCGCGCGGGACGCCGTTCGCGACGAGCACGGCGGTGTGGCGGCGGCGTTCCCACACCTGGTCGACGGCCGCCGCCGCGAGGCCCACCACGGCCAGCAGGACCAGCAGCGCGGAACCGCCGATCACGCCGCCGCGCAGGGACGTGAACAGCTCCACCTGACCCGCCCGGAACGTCGACCGCAGCACCACCCCCCGGTCGACGCGGCCGGCAGCGGCGAGCAGGCCGTCGCCGAACGCCTGGTCGGGCGCGCCCACCACGACCAGCTCGGACGGCGGGATGGCGTCGAGCACCGGGTCGATCCCGCCGGCGACGAACAGCCCCGACTCCCGGCCCGGCACGGTGCGGTGCCGCGGCACGGTCCACGGACGCCCGCCGATGGCGACCTGCGTGCCGGCCGGCGGCACGCCGGGCCCGTCGGCGGACCGGTACGCGGCGCCGGGCACGCAGTCGTCGACGCCGAGGCGGGCCACGAGCTCCGGGCAGTCCGTGCTCACCACGACCAGCGGCACCGCGCCCTGTTCCGCGTGCGTGCGCACCTCGCTGACCCGGCGCACGCCGCCGACCAGCCCGATCGCCTCCTCCAGCGACCGGACGGGCGTGTGCGGCGTCACCTCCAGCACCCAGCGGTCCGGCTCGGACCGGGCGTTGAGCGCGGACTCGGCGGCGACCTGCGCGCCCACGCCCAGCAGCACCTGCAACGCCAGCGAACCGGTCAGCACCACGACCACGCCGGACAGCACGCGCGGCATCCCCGAGTCGGACCGCAACCCGCGCACCGCGAGCATCGGCGCGACCCGCTCCGGGTGCACCCGGTCGGCGACCCGCGCGACCAGCCAGGGCAGCACCGCGCCCGTGCCGGCGAGCACCAACCCGATCCCCGCGCCGAGCGCGAGGGCCAGCGGAGCGTCGACCACCACCTCCCGCGAGCTGCCGACCACGGAGATCACCACGAGCACCGCCACGCCCGCGCCGATCAGCGCGAACCGCCACCACGTCCGCCGCACCGGCGGGACGAAGGCCCGCGCCAGCCCCAGCGGCCCGACGTCGACCGCGCGCAGGGCGACCAGCGCCGACACCACCGCGACGACCGGCACGCCGACGGCGATCAGGACGCCCAGCAGCGGGTCGGGCAGCAGGTCGGTTGGGAAGAACCCGACACCCTCCACCTCGATGAACCGCGCCAGCGGGCGCGCGGCGAAGAACAGCGCGACCCCGACGAACAGCCCGAGCACCGCGCCGGTCAGCGTCTCGCCGCCGGCGATCCACCGGACCTGCGCGCGACTCGCGCCGACCAGCCGGATCGCGGCCAGCCGCCGGTCCCGCCCGGTCGCGCCGAGCCGGGTGGCGACCAGGACGAAGATCCCGAGCGGCACCAGCAGCGCGGTGATGCCCGCCACCATCAGCAGGCGGTAGACCGGCGGCAGCGTCGACCTCGGCCGGTCGGCGCCGAACCCGGAGGCCGGTCGCGCGCCTTCGGCGTGGACGTCCGACAGGCCCGCGTAGAAGAGCAGGGACTTCGGTCTGGGCAGCCCGGCGTCGGCGATGACGCCGATGACGCGTTCCGGGAACCGGGCACGCGCCGAGGCGTCGGTCTCGATGAGGTGCAGCAACTCGGGCGACACCACGACCTCGCCCGGACCGGGCAGGCGGCCGGCGCCGGGCGGCGCCGGCCGCTCGGACCCGGTGGCGGCGAGTTCGACGCCGACGATGCGGCGGCCCTGCCACGACACGACCACCTCGCGGGCGCGGAGCGGCCCGGCCTCCTCGATGAGGACGAGCGAGGCGGCCTGGACGCGCTCGGACTTGGCCTCCCGCGCCGGGCCGATGGACGCGGCGAGCAGCAGCACGACCACGCCCAGGCCGACGCCGGCGGCGGTCAGCGCCAACCTGGCCCACGAGGTCCGGCCGCCCCCGACGGCCAGCCGGACCCCGAGGACCAGGTCGGCGAACCACCTCGACTTCACCGGAGCCCACCCCGGTCGGGGCGGACACCGGTCGCCACCCTCCGCGCCGCTCGGAACGAGGCGAGGCGGGGGACGCTGCGGGACGAGAAGCGATCTGGAGCCACACCACTAGAGACGCCGCGGGCGGGAGTTTCGTGGGCTTCTGGCGCCATTGGGCCGATGATCACGTTTTCGCGGCTGCGGTTGCCCGAACGGGCCCTTCGTGCAGTGCGGTGTGCGCCGGGCCGAGGAGAGGGGCGTACCCGCCCGTCCGGGCGGCGGGCCGGCGCACCCCGGCGCTCGCACCGCCCGCTGCCTCCGGCTCGGCACCCGGCGGCAGCGGTGGTGGACCAGGCCGCACCGGTGGTGGACCAGATGGCAGCGCGCGTGGTCCCGGTGGCACCGCCGGCTGGCCCGGCGGCGCTGTTGGCCGGCCTGGCGGTGACGGTGGCAGACCTTGCGGCACCGCCGGGGGACTCGGCGGCACCGGTGACGGGTCGTGCGGCGGGTGCCGGGAGCGGCGGCGGGCTGTCGACCCTGCGATCGGGGCGGTCGGTGGAGGGCGGGCGTGGTGTGCCGTCGGGCTCGACGGCGTGGTCGTGGAGTGGCCGGTGTGGCGCGTCGCTGTTCCGGCGGGCCGGCCGGCCGGGGTGGTCGGCGGGTGCGCGTGGTGTGCCGTCGCGCGGGCCGGTGGGGTGGTGGGCCGGCGACGGGCGCGGTGCGCCGCCGCCCCCGCACGGGGGACGGGCGGCGCACCGGACCGTCGCGGTCATTCCGACCGCAGACCCAGCGCTCCGGTCGCCTTCCACAGCGACGGCAGGGTCAACAGCGTCACCGCCACCACCAGGGCCGCCGACGCGCCGCTGAGCACGGCGATCCCCGGCCAGTCGAGGACGATGGGCTGTTCGATGATGCGCAGCAGCAACACCGCCAGACCGGAACCGATCGCCGTAGCCACCACCAGGGCCAGCAGCAGCGGCACGGCGTGCTGCCAGAGCAGCGACCGGCCCAGCGCTCCCCTCGGCACACCGCTCGCCGCCAGCACCGCCAGCGGCCGCCTGCGCTCCCGGACCTGCTCCAGCGCCATGACCAGCAGGCTGGCGCCCGCCAGCAGCAGGGTGACCAGCGAACCCGCCAGCAGACCCCGGCGGATGCTGGTGAACTGCTTGATGCGCTCCGTCTGATCGACCGCGCCTTCGTAGTACGAAGTCGCGTGCCAGCTCAGGGGTGCGACGGCGTTGCGCGCGTTCTCCACGACGTCCGGATCGTTCGGGTCGACCTGCACCAGGACCTGCGTCGGGACCAGCGGCCTGTCCACGCCCCGGAGCGCGCTCGGAGTGAGCAGCAAGCCACCCGGCGCGTACGAGTCGGCCGTGCCCCTGATGTCGACCCTGGTGAAGTCCGGGATCGTCCACTCCGGTCCGAGCTGCTCGTCCTCGCCGCTGCGGTAGAGCAGCGTGGTCTGTCTGCCGGGCTGGACCTTCGCGTCGTAGGCGTCGGAGGTCGCGCCGTTGATGATGTAGAACGAGTCGCCGTCGTGGCAGGACGGCAGGTTGGCCGCCCGCAGGCGCAGCGTCTCGCAGCTCGCCACCGTCGCCGAGTGGTAGTCCTCGCCGATCTTGAACGAGAGGTACCGCACCGGGTGCACCCGGTCGCCGCCCGACGTGCGGTCGAGCAGCCCGACGACCTGCTCGGACAGCTCGGGCGTCGTCTCGGTCAGGCTCACCGAGAGCAGGCTCCGGTCGCCCTGGTCGATCGGTCGGTCCACGATCTTCGACTCGGCGCTGGCCAGCACCGACTGGAGCGCGATGCCGCCCGCCAGCACGACCGCCACACCGCCGACCACGCGCGCCGCCGTGCCGCTCTCCAACTGGAGCCGGCGGATCGCCAGCAACCACGACGGCGCGCCGCCGTGCAGCCTGCCGACCACCCGCTCGACCAGCCAGGGCAGCAACACCGGGATGCTCAGCAGCAACATCAGGATGCCGCCGACCACGACCGGCACGGACGCGTTCGCCTCGGTGCCGCCCAGCGCGCCCGCCTGGGACACCAGGGCCGCGGTGCCGATGAAGATCGGCACGGTCCGCCACCACATCACCCGGCGCACCGGCTTGGACCGGCGCACCACGCCCAGCGGCTCGATCACCGTGCGGCGCATGGCGACCAGCGACGTCACCACCGCCATCACCGGCACCAGCACGGCGATCAGCACGGCCAGCGGCAGCGACGGCGTCAGGTCGCTGACGAACACGCTGATGCCCATCAGCTCGACGCCCTCGACGAACTGCCGACCGGTCAGGAAGAGCACCGCGCCGACGGCCAGGCCGGCCAGCGCGCCGAGCAGCGCTTCACCCGCCGCGATCAGGCGCACCCGGTGGGCGGCCGCGCCGACCAGCCGCAGCGCGGCCAGCCTGCGGTCGCGCTCGGAGCCGCCCAGCCGCGTCGTGATGCCCACGAACACCAGCACGGGGAACAGCAGCGCGACCACGCCGACGATGATCAGCAGGGACAGCACCGGGTCGATCTTGCGGTCGCGCGACTCACCGCCGTAGGAACCCACCGCCCGCTTGGGGTCCGGGGGGATCGTCGCGTCGCCGGCGACGAAGACCAGGTCGCTCGGCGCGTTGAGCCCCGCCTGGGCGATCAGGCCCGTCCGCCGCTGCGGGAAGCGCTCGCGCAGCAGCTCACCGCCCGGTGAGTCGATCAGGTCGGCGAGCGCGGGCGAGACGACGATCTCGCCGTCGCCGGGCAGCTTCGACACGCCCGGCGGCACCGGCGCGCCCGGCCCGCTGGGCAGGACGTACGACCCGCTGATGACCTGGCCCCGGAACTCCGTCGCCCACTGGCGCAGGTGCAGCACGTCACCGGTCGCCCCGGCGGCGGCCGGCACGCGCTGGGCGGCGGCGGTGCGCGCCTCCCGGTCGGTGAGCATGGTCGGCACCGACGACGCCGCGAGCAGCACGGCGACACCGAGGCCGATGCCCGCGGCGGTGAGCGCGAGTCGGGTCCACGACGTGCGACCGCCGCCGAGCGCGAGCCGGACGCCCAGGAAGAGGTCGGACAGCGTGCGCTTCACCGGACCACCCCGTGCGGGCGGGACCGGCGCTCGGACGTGCCGCCGCGCGGGCGGGCACTCGCGGCCCGGACACCGCCGGCTCGGACATCGCCGGCTCGGACATCGCCGGCGCGGACATCGCCGACCCGCGCACCTACGGCCCGCGCGGCCGGGGCCCGGACACCGCAGGCCCGCACGCCCGGCAGCGGGGCTCCCGGAGTCGGGGCGTGTGCGACCAGGGCACCGGCAGCCGGGGCGTCGGGGATCAGGGTGTCCGCGGTCGGGGCACCCGCGGTCCGGGCGCCGGTGGTCCGGGCGCCCCCGGCTCGGCCGCCAGCGGCACCGGGAGCCGTGCCGACGGGCGCGGCGGCGGAGGGGCTCCTCATCGGACCGGCTCCACTTCCCGTGACCGGCCGTCGCGCACCACGACCTCGCGGTCGGAGTACGCGGCCACGCGCGCCTCGTGCGTGACCAGCACCACGGCGGCGTTGGTCTCCTTGGCGGCGGTGGTGAGCAGCTGCATCACGCGCTCGCCGTTCAGGGAGTCGAGCGCGCCGGTCGGCTCGTCGGCGAACACCACGCGCGGGCCCGTCACCAGGGCGCGCGCGACCGCCACCCGCTGCCCCTGGCCGCCGGACGTCTCACCGGGGCGCTTGGCGGCGATGTCGGCCACCTCCAGCCGCTCCAGCCAGTCACGGGCGCGCGACTCGGCCTCCCGGCGCTTCACGCCGCCCAGGCGCAGCGGCAGCGCCACGTTCTCCAGGCAGCTCAGCTCCGGCACGAGCTGGCCGAACTGGAACACGAACCCGAAGTCGGTGCGGCGGAGCTCGCTGCGCTCGCCGTCGGGCATGGCGCTCAGCTCGACGTCCCGGTACCGCACCACGCCCGAGTCCGGCGTGAGGATGCCCGCCATGCAGTGCAGCAGGGTCGACTTGCCCGAGCCGGACGGACCCATGACCGCCACGACCTCGCCCGCCCGCACGCTCAGGCCCGCGCCGTCCAGCGCGGGTGTCGGGCCGAACGACTTGCGCAGGTCGACGGCCTCCAGCAGGGCGCTCATCGGGACACCGCCGTGAGCTGCGCGGACAGCTGGCCGAGGCGGGCCGCCGTCAGCTCCAGCCAGCGCAGGTCCGCCTCCAGGTGGAACAGCGCGTGGTCGCAGATCAGCTGGTCGGCCAGGTCGCCGGCCGCCTTCCGCTGGGTCAGCCGGCGCATGGTGCGCAGGTGCGCGGACCGCTGCACGTCCAGCACCTCGTCGGCGCTGCGGCCGGACATCAGGGCCAGCACGACCTTCGCGTACAGCGTGTTCTGGAGGTAGGGCTCCGGCTTCTCCGGCGTGCTCAGCCACGCCTCCACGTCCGTCACGCCCGCGTCCGTGATGGCGTACCGCTTCCGCTCCGGGCCGTCGCCGGACTCGACGCCCGCCTCCTCGACGAGGCCGTTGCGCAGCAGCCTGGACAGCGTGTTGTAGACCTGCCCGTAGTGCAGCGGCCGGTCCTGGCCGAAACGCTCGTCGTAGGCCCGCTTCAGGTCGTATCCGTGCCGAGGGCCGGTTTCCAGCAGCCCGAGCAGGGTGTGTCCGATCGACATGCCGGCCACTATACACACGAGGTATACACACGGTTCATAGCCCAATCGGCGGTCACCCGAACGGGCAATGGCGCTAACCACTGACAACCGTTCGACGGTTACTTCGCCACATCCGGACGCGCTGACGCCTACAGTGGAGGAGTGACTGGTCTGGCGGCCGGCTGGGACCACGCGGCTCTCGCGCAGGGTCGAGCCGGCGATGCGGAACACGATGTGGAGCTGCTGCTCGCTTTCCTCAACACCCGAGACCTCGAACTCGGCACGGACGTCCTGGACAGCGCCGCCGCCTGGCGGGCGTGGGTCACCGAACGCGGCCTAGGCGATGTCGGCGACCTCGCGAGGGCACGTGCCGTCCGCGCCGCGCTGCGGGCGTCGCTGGGTGAACGGCACGACGGGCCCGACCCGACCCCGGCCGCGGGCCTGATCCGCGTCGACCTCAGCCACGGCGTGCCCACCATGTCCAGCGACGACGCCCTGGGCGCGGTGCTGGGCGCGGCGGCCCGGCTGGCGGTGCTCGGTTCGTGGGAGCGGTTCAAGATCTGCCAGGCGGACGGCTGCCTGTGGGCGTTCTTCGACCGATCCCGGAACCGCTCGCGCATGTGGTGCTCGATGCAGGTGTGCGGGAACCGCGAGAAGGCGCGCAACTTCCGGGAACGGCGCGCGCTCAGCGTCTCCTGAGGGGCGCCGGGCGGGGCGCACCTGGCGGGTTCAGATCACCAACTGGCCGATCGCGTAGATCGCCAGGCCCGCCAGGGCGCCCACCACCGTGCCGTTGATCCGGATGAACTGCAGGTCGCGACCGACCTGCAACTCGATCTTGCGCGAGGTCTCCTCGGCGTCCCAGCGCTCCACGGTGTCGGTGATCAGCGTGGTGATCTCGTCGCGGTAGTTGCCCACGACGTGCCCGGCGGCGCCTTCGAGCCACCCGTCGACCTTGGCGCGCATCGAGTCGTCCGACACCAGCCGCTCACCGAACGAGAGCAGGCCCGCGCGGATGCGCTTGCGCAGCTCGGAGGTCGGGTCCTCGGCGGCGGCCAGCAGCATCCCCTTGGCGGTGCCCCACGCCGACCCGATCAGCCGCTGCACGTCCGGGTGGTCCACGACCTGCTGCTTCACCGCCTCGGCCCGCCGCATCGTGGCCGGGTCGTGCTGGAGGTCGGCGGAGAACGAGATCAGGAACTGGTCGAGGGCCTTCCGCATCGGGTGGTCCTCGTCGGTCTTCACGGCCCACGCGAAGTTCAGCAGCTCGGTGTAGACCTTGTCGCCCAGCAGGGAGTCCATGAACTTCGGCGACCACACGGGCGACCGCTCGCTCACCAGGCCGACGATCCGGTCGTGGTTGTCCCGCACCCAGTCGTAGGCGCGGTCGCACATCAGGTCGACCAGCTTGTGGTGCGCGCCGTCGTTGAGCACCTGGCCCAGCAGCCTGCCCAGCGGCGGACCCCACGGCCGGTCGGTCAGCCGCCGCACCACCGCCTGCTCCACGATGGCCTGCACGTCGTCGTCCCGGAGCACCGCGATGGCGCCCTTGACCACGTTCGACAGCTCGGCCGTCACCCGCTCGGCGTGCTCCGGCTGGACCAGCCACGCGCCGATCCGCCGCGCGACGCCGACCCGCCGCAGCTTGTCGCGCACCACGTCCTCGGACAGGAAGTTCGTCCCGACGAACGACCCCAGCGCGTCGCCGAAGGTGTCCTTGCGGGTCGGGATGATCGCCGTGTGCGGGATGGGCAGCCCCAGCGGCCTGCGGAACAGCGCCGTCACGGCGAACCAGTCGGCGAGCGCGCCCACCATGCCCGCCTCGGCCGCCGCCCGCACGTACCCGATCCACGCCGGACCGCCGTCCTCGAACACCAGCGCGACCAGGAAGACCGCCGTCGCGGCCAGGAAGAAGCCCGTGGCGACGAGCTTCATCCGCCGCAGGCCCCGGCGCTTGACCTGGTCGGCCGCCGTCAGTTGCTCCACGACCCCATTGTCCGTGAAGATTCTGAGTCGTGCGGGAACCAGCGCTGGTCACCAGGATGCGACCGTTCACCTCGACGATCTTCGCGGAGATGACCGCGTTGGCGAACCGCACCGGGGCGGTGAACCTCGGCCAGGGCTTCCCGGACACCGACGGACCGGCCGGGATGCTCGCGGTGGCCAAGGAGTCCATCGACGCGGGGCTCAACCAGTACCCGCCCGGCCCCGGCATGCCGGTGCTGCGGCAGGCGATCGCCGAGCACCGGGCGCGGTTCGGCACCGCGTACGACCCGGACACCGAGATCCTCGTCACGGTCGGCGCGACGGAGGCCATCGCGGCGAGCCTGCTCGCCCTGGTCGAACCCGGTGACGAGGTCGTGCTGGTCGAGCCGTACTACGACTCGTACGCGGCGTCCGTGGCGCTCTCCGGCGCGACCCGGCGCACCGTCGGCCTGGTGGAGGAGCCCGGCACGGGCAGGCTCGGGCTGGACACCGAGGCGCTGCGCGCGGCCATCGGGCCAAGGACCAGGGCCGTCCTGCTCAACACGCCGCACAACCCGACCGGCACGGTGTTCAACCGCGCCGAGCTCGCCGAGGTCGCGCGGCTGTGCGTGGAGCACGACCTGGTCGCGATCACCGACGAGGTCTACGAGCACCTGGTGTTCGACGACCGCGAGCACGTCCCGCTGGCGACGCTGCCCGGCATGGCCGAGCGCACGGTCACCATCTCGGGCGCGGGCAAGACGTTCAGCTGCACCGGCTGGAAGATCGGCTGGGTGTGCGCGCCCGCCGCGCTCGTCGACGCGGTGCGGGCGGCCAAGCAGTTCCTGACCTTCGTGGGCGGCGCGCCGTTCCAGCCTGCCGTGGCGCACGCGCTGCGCGAGGAGCTGCCCTGGGTGGCCGAGCTGCGGGCGTCGTTGCAGGACAAGCGGTCACGCCTGGCCGAGGGGCTCACCGCGGCCGGGTTCGCCGTGCGGCCGAGCGAGGGCACGTACTTCATCACCGCCGACGTCCGCCCGCTCGGCTTCGCCGACGGCGCCGAGCTGTGCCGCGAGCTGCCCGGCCGGATCGGCGTGGCGGGCGTGCCGGTCCAGGTGTTCACCGACCACCCGGACCGCTGGCGGCACCTCGTGCGGTTCGCGTTCTGCAAGCGGGACGAGGTGCTGGACGAGGCGGTCGCGCGGCTCCACCGGCTAAGCGCCTGACCGGACCGGCGTCCGCGCGCCGGCCAGCCGCTCCTGCACGAGCGCGTGCCGGAACTGGTAGCAGGCGCCCGCCTGCCGCAGCACGCCGAGCCTGCGCGCGTCGTCGAGGAACACCATCAGCTCCCACGGCAGCTTGCCGCGCACCGCCAACCACACCCGCGCGACCGTGAACCACCACCACCGCAGGTGCAGCACGGACAGCGTGAACCCGAGCATCAACCCGCAGGCCAGCCCCAGCCCCACCATGCCGGACTGCTTCGGCCCGAACACCAGCCCGGCCGCCGCGCCGAACACCACGGCCAGCACCAGCGACCCGGTCCACACCGCGATCCGGTCCCGCGCCATCGTCCACTTCGGACCGGTCGGGTGGGTCAGCTCGGCGCTGCTGCCCAGGGCGAACCGCAGCGCCACGGCCACCGCCAGCCCGAGCCCGACCACCAGCCCGGCGGACAGCCCGTAGAGCGCGCCGAAGACCAGCCCGACCGCCGTGCCCAGCACACCGCTGACCACCACGAGGCTCCGCCAGACGCCCAGCTGGGGCTTGGGCTCGCGGCTGCGCGAGGCGTTCAGCGCGGCCACCGCCACCGCGAGCCCGGCGACCAGCCCCGTCACCGGCGCGAGGCGGGGCGTGCCCGCGTAGGCCATCAGCCACCCGACCCCGAACCCGCCGATGGAGCCCAGCACGACCGCGCCCAGCAGGGCCAGCCACCGCCGACCGACCGAGCGCCGCAGCTCCCACCAGGCGAGGTCGGTGATCCCGCGCGCCCGCATCTCCTCGGCGAGGAACGTCAGCCACCGGACGGCCTTGTCCCGGGGCCACACCTGGCTGGCCCGCGCCTGGTGCGCCACACCGCGGTCGCCGAACGCCCCGGCGACCATCGCGTCGACCAGGTGGTCCTCGATCGCCCGGCGGTCCGGGAACCGGCTCCGGTCCAGCAGCTCGCTGGGCTCGCCGTCGGCGTAGACGACACCGGCGAGCCACACGGCGAGCGGCGTCGACAGGGCGTCCGCGAGCCGCCCGTCCGGCTCGGCCCGCAGGTGGAGGAAGATCGGCTCCCACCGGGCGGCCGTGACGGGGTCGGAGTGCGACCGCAGGTAACCGGCGATCTCCTCGTGGTCCAACGGGTGCAACCGCACCACGTCGGCGCCCGCGACCGGGACGCCCGCCTCGTCGAACTCGTCGCCCCGGCTCGTGACGACCAGCGGGGTGGCCGCCGGGAAGGCCCGGTTGATCCGCGCGAGGGCTTCGGCGCGCTTGCCCGCCGGAATCCGGTCCAGCCCGTCCAGCACGGGGAACACGCGGCGCTGCTCGACCAGCAGGTCACCGGCGTAGCTGCCGTACAACTCGGTGTTGCGCAACGCCGGGTGCTCTTCGTACAGCCGGCGGGTCATCCAGGTGCGGACGTCCTCGGCCTCGGGGTCCCAGGTGGACAGCGACAGCGGGAACGGCACCGGGCCGCCCTCGTGGTGGTCCAGCAGGCCGATGGTGAGCAGCATGGCGATCGTGCTCTTCCCCGCGCCCGCCTCGCCCAGGAACACCATGCGGTGCTGCCTGCGGAACGCGCCCACCACGGCGTCGCTGTGCCCCGGACGACCGTTGAGCGAACTCCAGTGCAGGTCGAGGACGTCCTCGCCGAGGCCGCGCGCCCGGCACTCCTCCGTCCACTGGGTGTGCAGGGCGACGGCGAGCGCCCGCGTGGCGGCGTCGAGGTTGTCGTCCGTGGCGAGGCCCGCGGCGCGGCGGCGGTGCAGCCAGGGGTCGAACGCGGCGAGGAACGCGAGGAACCCGAGCGCGAGCCCGGACAGCCAGAGATCGGGCTCGATCCCGTAGTCGGTGACGAACAACCCGGCCGCCGCGAGGAGGGCGGCCAGGACACACCCCACGAGCACGGCGCGCTGACGATATCGGGACACGAACGCATAATGTCCCACCCGTCACGCCAAGTGGTGACACGGTCACCCTTGTGTCGTGCGTACTCTCGGGTACGTGATCTGCCCCAAGTGCCAGGACCTCATGCGCACGATCACGCGCGGAGCCGTCCACATCGACCAGTGCGACAACTGCAAGGGCGTGTTCCTGGACGGCGGCGAACTGGAACAGATCGTCGCAGCCGAACGCGAGCACTACGCCGCAGCGCCCCCGCCCTACCCGGGCGCACCGCAACCCGGAGCCGGCGCGCCCCCGCCCTACCAGCCACCGCCCGGAACCCCGCCTCCCGGCATGGCGCCTCCCGGCGTGACCCCGCCCCCGCCGGGCTACCCGGGCGGCTACTACGACCAACCGCACTACGGCCACCGCCGCCGCCGCAGCTTCCTGGAAGAACTCTTCGACTGAGCGCGCCACGCGCACACTTCACCCGAGCGTGTCATCCCGTATGGCCTGCCCGTGGTGGCCTTTGACCAGGCCATACGGGGATGACACGCGACGCAAAGCTTCGAAGGAGCTTTGCCTCATCCTCGGCGGCCGGCCGGTCCGGCGAGGACGCTCTTCAAGCTTGTGATCTTCGACCCGCACCCCGCGCCGCCCACCTCGCGAGCAGCGCCGGCTCGGAGAGCGTCGACCCCGTGCAGCGCCGACCGGAGCCACAACGCGAGCAGGCTGACGCGGGTGTCCCCCCGAACAGAACGCCCCCGACACACACCCAACCGCGGGGGTACGACATTTGACGGGCGCAGCACCTCCACCCGGCCGTCACCCTTCACAGCGGCCCTCATCAGCGGCCCTCATCAGCGGCCGCCTTCACAACGGCCCGCCCTTCACAACGACGAGCCCCTCACAACGGCCAGGTCAACGAGCTGCCGTCCAACGCGAAGTACTGCGATTCCTCCGAAGCGGTGAACGTGAAGTGCCGGCGCCCTGGCCGGCCCAACGCCCGCCACCGCCGGTGCGCCTCCTCCGCCAGCGTCCACAGCTCGCGCGGCCCGCCCTGGTCCACCACCGCGCCCCGGTGCCGGACCCAGGACCCGTCCGGGTGGACCAACCTGGCCGGGTCGAGGCCGACCGCCACCCCTGCCAGCTCCAGGCCGGCGAAGAACTCGAACCCCGACGTCGCGTGCACCACGGCCCGAGCGGGCAGGAGGGTGGGCCGGGACGTGTCCGCCCGCGCGTCCAAGGACGCGACCAGGGCCTCCTCCGCCCACGTCTGCCGGTGCGCGCGCAGGGGCATGAAGCGGCCGTCCTCGGCCAGCACCCGGCCGACCCCGACGCCGTCCCGCACGACCAGCCGGACCAGGCCCGCGCCGATCACCCGGTTCAGCGTGGTGACGATCAGCCCGCCCGGCGCGACCTGCCGGAGCCACGCCGCGGGTATCCGCGACACCGCGCACGTCCCGAGCAGGCGTGCGTACGGCGCACGCGGCGCGTAGCCCTGCTCGCCGTCGCCCACCACGCACACCGGGGCGTAGCCGGCCGCGCGCAATCGTCCCTCCGCGCGCCCCAGCACCGCGGCGTCGACGTCGACCGAGGTCACCGCCGACGAGCCGAGCACGTGGCTGAGCAGGGCCGCGTTGTACCCGGTCCCGGTGCCGACCTCCAGCACCGTCTGCCCGGGCGCGACGTCGAGCGCCTCCAGCATGATCGCCATGATCGACGGCATGCTCGACGAACTCGTGGGCACCCCGTGCACGGGACCCGACGCGAGTGCTTGCTCCCACGCCTCGTCGGAGCCGTCCAGCTGGGTGACGCGCACCTCGTTCCGGTACACCGCGGCGAGGTGGTCCGGGTGGTCCGCGGTGACCGGCGCCCACCGGCCGTCCGGGTCCTGGGCGAAGAACCACGGCAGGAAGACGTGCCTGGGCACCTCGCGAAACGCCGCCACCCAGCGCGGGTCGGCGAGCACGCCGGCGGCGCGCATCGAGTCGACCAGCTGGGCGCGCAGCGCGGCGGCGGGGTCCACGCGTCCACCGTAGCGCTGTGGGCGAGCCCACGGCCCCGGTCGCTAGCAGAGCGCTTGCAGGAGTTAGCACCCGCGCGTACGGTCGGAAGCGGACCTGGACCGGGGAGGTGCCGCGGCACGTGGACAAGTCGATCGACAAGGCGGTCGCCGACCTCGGCCGCGACATCGGCGAGTACATCCGCCAGCAGCGCAACACCGCGAAGATCTCCCTGCGCCAGCTGGCCAAGCTCGCCGGGGTGTCCAACCCCTACCTCAGCCAGATCGAACGGGGCCTGCGCAAACCCAGCGCGGAGATCCTGCAGCAGATCGCCAAGGGGCTGCGGATCTCGGCGGAGGCGCTGTACGTCGAGGCCGGGATCCTCGAACAGCGCGCGGGCGGCGCGCTGGCCGACGCCATCACCACCGCCCCGGACCTGACCGAGCGGCAGAAGCAGGTGCTGCTCGACGTCTACGAGTCGTTCCGGCGGGAGAACGCCGCCAACCAACCCAAGCCCGAGGAGTGATCTCCATGCCGAACCTGCCCACCACCGAGGAGCTGCGCAAGGCGGGCGAGCAGGTCGCCGCCGCCGCGCGCACGCCGCTGCTGGCCGCCCTGGGCGCGGGCGACCTGGCCGCGAAGGCCGTGGTCGACGCGCTGAACAAGGCCAAGGAGCGCGCCGAGGCCGCGAAGTCCGCCGCCGAGTCGGCCGACCTGAAGGACCTCCGCGAGAAGTTCGACCCGGCCGAGCTGCGCAAGGTCGTCGACGCGTACACGCAGTCCGCGCTGAACCTGTACCAGTTCCTGGCCGAGCACGGCCAGGAGGCGCTGGACAAGCTCAAGTCGCAGCCGCAGGTCCAGAAGGCCCTGGCCCAGGTCGAGGACGTCGTCGAGACCGCGCAGAAGCGCACCGAGGCCGCCGCGCACGACGCCCGCGAACTCGCCGACGACGTGCTCGGCAAGGTCAGCCGCCGCACCCGCTCGGCGGGCGAGCAGCTCGCCAGGGAAGTCGACGAGGCGAGTGACAAGCTCGCCGACGTCGTCTCGGATGCCGGTGACGACGTGGCGCACGAGGTGCGCGGCACCACGCGCAAGGCAGCCAACCGCACCGCGGCGGCCCGCAAGCCCGCCGCCTCGCGCGCCGACGACGAGAAGGCCGGGAAGGCGGCTGCCGACCAGGGCGCGGACGACACCGCCGCGAAGGACCACACCAGTGGCAAGCACGGCACCACTGCGAAGCAGGACTCCGCCGCGAAGCAGGACACCGCCGCGAAGCAGGACACCGCCAAGAAGGCGGGCGACACCGCCGCGAAGAAGCCGGCCGACAAGCCGGGTGACACCGCCAAGTGAGCGAACCGCTACGGGGTGTCCCGGCCGGGGCGCCCCGTTCCGGCTATCCCCGGGGCGTGATCCGCACGTAGTCTGGGTGTGTGTTCTTCCAGCTTCCGCAACCGGACCTGCTCTACCTCGACGTGTGGGTCATGTTCCTGGCGTACTACGCCGGGCTGATCGCGGGTGTCTTCGCCTTCGTGCACGCCCTGTCGCAGCGGGCGGACGCCTACACCGCGGCGGAGCGGCTCACCAAGCCCGCCTGGTTGGGCATCACCGGCGGCGGCACGTTCGCGCTGCTGCTGTTCAGCCTGTCCGGCCCCGGCGCGATGTTCTGGCTGGCCGGCCTGGTCGCCGTGATGGTGTACCTGGTCGACGTGCGGCCACGCCTGATCGAGGTCCAGCGCGGCCCGCGGTGGTGAGGTACCGGAGCTACGGCTCCGGCACGCCGGTGACCCTGATCGGCCACGGCCTGGGCGCGACACCCGGTGAAGCGCGCCTGCCCGCGTCCGGCCTGCCCGGCACGAGGGTCGTGGTCACCCTGCCGTCGCACGGCGACGCCCCGGACGCGCCCGCCGGGTACTGGGACTACCGGCGCATCGCCGCCGACCTGCGCGCGGTCGCCCGCGAAGTGGGCGCGACGCGCGCCGTCGGCGTCTCCCTGACCTCCGGCGCGCTGCTGTCCCTGCTGGCCGACGAGCCGGACGCGTTCGACCGCGTCGCGCTGCTGCTGCCCGCCGTGCTGGACGAGCCGCGCGCCCTGCTCGCCCGCGAGTACGCGATCACCGTCATCGGCGGCCCGCCGGAGTACCTCGCGGAACGGCGGGCCGCGTTCCGCCGGCTCGACGGCGCGCTCGCCGAGCTGCCCGGCCGGACCCCGGTACCCGACCGGTCCGTGCTCGGGGCCGTCACGGTCCCGGTGCTCGTGGTCGGCGCGACCGAGGACCCGCTGCACCCCGAGCACGTCGCCAAGGAGACCGCCGCCGCGCTGCCGAACTCGCGGTTGGAGCTGGTGCCGTCCTGGTTGACCCGGCGGAGTGAGGTCCGCGGGTGGTTGGGCGATTTCCTGCGCGGGTAGCCGACAGGCATGGCCGAACCGAAGAAGATCGCATTCCTGGTCGACACGGAGGGGATCGAGCAGGTCGAGCTGACCGACCCCTGGCAGCACGTGGAGAAGGCGGGCGCGGTGCCGCGGCTGCTCGCGCCGCAGCTCGGCGAGGTGCGGGGGTTCAACCACCTCACCCCGGCGGACACCTTCGAGGTCGACGTGCCGTTCGCGCAGGCCGACCCGGCGGACTACGACGGCGTGGTCATCCCCGGCGGCGTCGCGAACGCCGACTTCCTGCGGATGGACCGCGACGCGGTCGCGTTCGTGCAGGCGCACGTCGGCGCGGGCAAGCCGGTCGCCTCCATCTGCCACGGGCCTTGGCTGCTGGTCGAGGCGAACGTGGTGCGCGGCAAGATGCTCACCTCGTTCCCGAGCCTGGCCACCGACATCCGCAACGCCGGCGCGCAGTGGGACGACCTTGAGGTCCAGGTCTGCGACATGAACGGGTGGACGCTGGTCACCAGCCGGAAGCCCGACGACCTGCCCGCGTTCAACCGCGAGGCGCTGAAGGCGTTCGGGCTCGCCGAGTAGCCGCCCGCCGCGCCGAGCCGCCGCCCGGAGCCGGGGAACCCGGCCGGCAAGCCCGCACCGGGTGAAGTCCCCGGCTCGGCGGGCGTGGACCGCGGACCGGCCCCGGCGTCCCGACCTGCGGGGATGTGCACCTCCCCGCAGCCCGTGATCAGCCGTCGAAGCCGTGTCCGCCCGCTGACCCGCGCGGGTCAGCTCAGGCGGGCCTCGGCGTAGGCGGCGATCGCGTCGCGCACCCACTCCGCCAAGCCCTCGGCCCGGGCGTCGAACTGGACCTTGAAGTCCGGCGCGTCGACGTACAGCCGGCCCAGCCCGGTGTAGGACTCCCGGTTCGGCGTCCAGCCGAGGCAGATCCACCGGTAGTGCCGGTCGGTCACCTCCTGCGCCTCCGGCGCGTCGGGCGCCACGCCCGCGTCGAACAACGCGCCGTACGCCTCGGCGACGGCGTGCCACTCCGCCATGAACGTGTCGGCGTCCGCGCGCGTCCAGCCCCGCATCCGGCGCTTGCCCTCGTCGATGTGCTCCTGGACGCCCTCGCCCAGCCGCTCCACCAGTTCCGCCTCGTAGCGGGCCTGCTGGTCGGCGTCGAACCCGTCGAACAGCTCTTCCATCTTCATGTTGTGCTCACCCCCCTCCATCTCCCGGATCGTCCTGGTGACGGTGTCGGCCAGCCTGGCCAGCCGCTCCTGCTCGGCCCGCAGCCACCGCCGGTGGTTGCGCAGCACGTCGACCGCGCGGTGCCTGCCGTCGAGCACCTCCGCCACGGTGTCCAACCCGAGGCCGAGGTCGCGCAGCAGGAGGATCTGCTGGAGCCGCAGCAACTGCTCGCGCTCGTAGTACCGGTGGCCGTTGCCCCCGACCCACGCCGGCTCCAGCAGCCCGATCGCGTCGTAGTGCCGCAACGTCCGCGAAGTCACCTTCGACATGCGCGCGACCTGCGCGATCGACCAGGCCATGACCCGTCACCTCCCCGTGGCCACCACGGTAGGTGTTGACGTTGCGTCAACGTCAAGCGCGAGCCGGCAGGATGGTCGGCGTGTGGACCATCGCAGGAACCCTCGTCCCCGTGCCCGTCCTCGACCGGTTGGACCTGGTGGCGGAGCCGGTGGCCGCCGCGCTGCGGTCGACGGCGGACGCGAGTCGGGTGGCGGTCGGCGCGATCGACCCCGAGCTGGCCGACACGGCCGAGTTCTGCGCGCACTACGGCTCGCCGCTCGACGCGTCCGCGAACTGCGTGATCGTCGCGGGCAAGCGCGGCGACACCGTGCGGTACGCCGCGTGCGTCGTGCTCGCCACGACCCGTGCCGACGTGAACGGCGTGGTCCGGCGGCGGCTGGACGCGCGGCGCGCCTCGTTCGCGCCGATGGACGACGCCGTGGCGCTGACGGGCATGGCGTACGGCGGCATCACGCCGGTCGGGCTGCCCGCCGACTGGCCGGTGCTGCTGTCGCCCGAGGTGGCCGCCGCGCCGGAACTGGTGATCGGCAGCGGCGTCCGGGGCAGCAAGCTCCTGGTGCCCGGCGCGGTGCTGGCGAAGCTGCCCGGCGCCGAGGTGGTCGAGGGGTTGGCCCGCTAGGGATCACCGGGCCGAGCGCACCGGGCCGAGCGGCCGCCGGCCGAGCGCACGGGGTGGGGGACCACCGGGTCGGGCGCACCGGGCCTGGGGATCACCGGGCCTGGGGATCACCGGGCCGAGCGGTCAGCGGGCCGGGGACCGCCGGGTCGGTGATCAGCCGGCCGGGGCGGTCGACGGGTGCCCCGCCAGCTGCGCCGCCAGCACCTCGCGCGCCTGCTCGGGCGTGAGGTGCCCGATGAGCACGTGCGCGGTCAGGCCGTCGGCCAGCGCCAGCACCGCCCGTGCCCGCACGGGGTCGCCGAGCAGGCGCACGAACATCGCGTGCAGGTCGGCGTAGTTGGCGCGCAGCACCGGCGCGAGGGTCGGGCTCACCGCGGCCTGCGCGAGGAACGCCAGCCACACCTTCGCCTCCGCCCGCTCCGGCAGCGCGACGGCCAGCACGGCGTCGGCCGGGGTGTCGCCGACGCGCGCCAGGACGCGCCTGCCGACCTCCCCCAGCGCGAACTTCAGCATCTCCTCCTTGGTGCGGAAGCACCGCTGCACCGCGCCGAGGGAGACGGCCGCGCGCGCCGCGACGTCCCGCAGGTTCACGCCCTCCAGCCCGCGCTCGTCGGCGAGCAGGCAGACGGCATCCGCGATCCGCCTGCGCCTGCTGTCCTGGTCGACCGGCTTCGGCACGACCGGATACTATCCGATACATTTGTATCGAACCGGGGGTGCGCGATGTGGGAGCGAACGGCCGTCGAACAGGCGGCGGCGGTGCGGTCGGGCGAGGTGTCGGCCGTCGAGCTGGTGCGGGCGCACCTGGCGCGGATCGCCGAGGTGAACCCGCGCTACAACGCGGTCACGCAACTGCCGGCCGACCAGGCGCTGGACGAGGCGCGGGCGCTGGACCGCAGGCGCGCCGCCGGTGAGGACGTCGGTCCGCTGGCCGGCGTGCCCTTCACCGTCAAGGAGAGCATCGCGATCCGCGGCGTGCCGACCACCCACGGCGCGGTGCGGCTGAAGGACTTCACGGCGGTCGAGGACGCGCCACCGGTGGCCGCGCTGCGCGCGGCGGGCGCGATCCCGATCGGGCACGGCAACATGCCGACGCTGACGTTGGCGGGGATGCACACCCGCAGTGAGCTGTTCGGCGACACGGTGAACCCGTGGGACGCGCGCGTCACGCCGGGCGGCACGAGCGGCGGCGACGCGGTCGCGGTCGCCACCGGCATGGCGGCGCTGGGCCTGGGCAACGACTCCGGCGGTTCGGTGCGCATCCCGGCGTCGTTCTGCGGCCTCGCCGGGCTCAAGCCGACCTACGGCCGGTTCGCCGCCGACCACCGGCTGCGCCCCGAGGACGAACCGCCGCTGGGCGCGCAGCTGTTCGTGGTGGACGGGCCGCTCGCGCGGACCGTCGGCGACCTGTGGCCGGCGTTCGAGGCGCTGGCCGGCGCGTCACCGCGCGACCCCCGCGCCGTGCCCGTGCCGCCGCGCGGCGAACCGGTTCCGCGCCGCGTCGCCGTCGTCGCCGACCCCGGCGGGAGCGGCGTGCACCCGACCGTGCGGGCGGCGGTGGTCCGGGCCGCCGACGCGCTGTCCGACGCCGGGTACGACGTGGTGGACGTCCCGGACGTCCCGCTGCTGGACGAGGCGCTGTCGGCGTACGGGCACCTGCTGATGACCGAGTTCGCCCCGGCCTGGCCGGTCGTGCGCACCCTGCTCGGCGAAGGCGGCCACCGGTACATCGAGCACTCGATGGCGAAGGCCGCGCCGGTGGACGTGGCGGAGTACCTGCGGCTGACCGGCGTCGTGCTCGCCGTGAAGCGGGCGTGGGCGGGCTTCCTCGACCGGTACCCGCTGCTGCTCGGGCCGGTGTTCACCGAACCGCCGGTCGAGCCCGGCGTCGAGTCGCGGGACGCGGCCGGGCACCACCTGGTGACCACCGCCATGCGGCTGTGCACCGCGACCAGCTTCGCCGGCCTGCCCGCCGTGGCGGTGCCCACCGGCCTGGCCGACGGGCTGCCCACCGGGGTGCAGCTGGTCGGCCGCGCCTACCGGGAGGACGTGTGCCTCGACGCGGCGTCCGCCGTGGAGGAGCGGTTCGGCGTGCTCGCGCCGGTCGGCGCGTCAGGCGGCTGAGTACGCCCGCAGGAAGGCGACCGCTTCGGCCACGTCGTCCGTGACGAGCACCCAGCGCTCCGCCTCCCGACCGCGCGCGAGCTTCCGCACGAGCGGGGCGGCGGGCACCTCCTCCACCCAGAACCGCTCGCCCAGGAACACCATCGGCGCGGGCGGGCCGACCGAGCCGTAGTGGTTCTGGGTGTAGTCCTGGAACACCTCCTGGACGGTGCCCGCGCTGCCCGGCGTGTACACGACGCCGCCGGTCGCGACGGTCAGCAGGCCCTCCTCGCGGACCGAGTTCGCGAAGTACTTGGCGTGCAGCTCGCACGCCGGGTTGGGCGGCTCGTGCCCGTAGAACCAGGTGGGGATGCCGATCGTGCGCGGCTTGTCGAACGCGGGCAGGTCGGTGGGGCACGCGGCGATCCACCGGCCGATGGACCCGGCGTCGCCGCCGAACTCCGGCGCCCTGGCCAGGTCGGCGAGCACGCCCTCGTCCACGCCGACCCGCACGCCCAGCGGCACGGCCTCCATCGCGCCCGGCCCGCCGCCGGTCAGGACCGTGAACCCGGCTTCGCCGAGCGCCGCGCCCAGCGCCACGGCACGCCGGTAGCCCGCCGTGTCCCGGCGCAGCGCGTGACCGCCCACCACGGCCACCGGCGAGCCGTGCAGCACCTCGTCGAGGGCCTCCGTGACGGCGTGGTCGTGCAGGCGCTCGGCGAGGGCGTGCAGCGGGTCGGGGTGGTGGCCCTGACGCCTGCTGTGCCGGTAGACGCGGGCGTCGAGGGTGTCGGCGTACGACTCGGGCCGGGCCGGGTCGAACCCGTCGAACAGCTCGGCGGTCGTGTAGAGGGTCGACCGGTACACCGAGTACGGCACGTCGGGGATGTTGGGGAACACCAGCGCGCCCGCCGCGTCGGCGCGCCGCTGCGCCGAGGGGGACAGCACGCACCCCAGGAACAGGGCCCCGTCCAACGGGGCGCGCAGGTCCTCGCCGCTCAGGTCCATCCCGACGAGGACCGCGCCGCGCAGGTCGCGGGCGTGGCGGACCTGCTCCGGGTCGCTGATCTCGGTGCGCACCGGCGCAGCCTACGCGGGGCCTCGGGGCCGTGTTCGGGCTTCGGCGCGAGGCGGCCGCGTAGACGTCGGTCGTGCGGCCCGACCGGCCCGGAGCGTCGGCTTCAGGGCAGCGGGTCCGGATCAGGGGGTTCGGAGCAGGGGGTTCGGAGCAGTCCGGGGCGTCAGAAGATGACGGTCTGGTTGCCGTGCACCAGCACGCGGTCCTCCAGGTGCCAGCGCAGACCGCGCGCGAGCACCACCTTCTCGATGTCGCGCCCCTTGCGCACCATGTCCGGGATCGAGTCGGTGTGGTCCACCCGGATCACGTCCTGCTCGATGATCGGGCCCTGGTCCAGGTCGGCCGTCACGTAGTGGCACGTCGCGCCGACCAGCTTCACGCCCCGGCCGTGCGCCTGGTGGTAGGGCCGGGCCCCGACGAACGACGGCAGGAAGCTGTGGTGGATGTTCAGCGCCCGGCCCGCCCAGTCCGCGCACAGCTCCGGCGGCAGGATCTGCATGAACCGCGCCAGGACCACCGCGTGCGGCCGGTGCCCGTCCACGAGCTGCCGCAGCTGCGCGAACGCCGCCTGCTTGCCCTCCGGGTCGTTGACCGGGAACGGCACGTGGTGGAACGGGATGCCGTGCGCCCGCGTGATGCCCGCCAGGTCGGCGTGGTTGCCGATCACCGCCGACACCTCGACGTCCAGCTCGTGCGACGCGACGCGGCCCAGCAGGTCGTACAGGCAGTGCCCCTCCTTGGACACCAGCAGCACGACCCGCCGGCGCTCGCCCGTGTCGGTGACCCGCCAGTTGGCGTTCGCGCCCAACTCGCGGGCGACCAGCCCGAACCGCTCCCGCAACTCGTCCACGCCGAACGGCAACGAGTCCGCGCGCACCTCCTGGCGCGTGAAGAACCAGTTCGTCGTCGGATCGGTGTGGTAGGCCGCCTCGACGATCCAACCGCCGTGCTCGGCCAGGAACGAGGAGATCCTGGCCACGATGCCGGTGCGGTCCGGACAGCCGAAGGTGATCACGTAGCGTCGTTCGGGCTGGGGCACGTCCAGAAGTATCTACGGTCGCGGCACCGAATCCACCAGCGACCTGTCACCCGTCACGATGGCGCCGCTCGGCCGGTTCCACACCAGCCGGTAGAGGGCGTCGGCGGTGCCCGCGACCGTGGCGTCCGCGTCGGTCGCCGCGTCGGTGAGCGGCGCGGTCTCCGGCGGCCGGCCGGGCGTGAGGCGCACCTCCCACGCGCGACCCGCGTCGGCGGCGTGGAACAGCAGCCTGCCCTCGCGCTCGATCGGCCACCGCTGCGCGACGCGCGGCAGCAGCCGGGACAGGAACTCGTCCACGCCGTCGGCCGCGAAGTCCGTGCCGAACAGCAGGGTCGGCACCTCCGGTCCGTGCAGCGCGTGCTCGGCGTCCAACCGGTGGATGGCGATCTCGTGCGCCTGCCTGCGCACCCAGAAGCCGACCGACTTCGGCCCGGCGAACGTCCACGCGGGAGTGTCCGGCGACGCCTCGGCCAGCGCGTCGTTCAGCTCGGTGAACCGGTCGTCCCACCAGGTCAGCAGCTCCTGCCAGGTGTCCGGCGGCGTGCCGGGAGCGGGTCGGTCCCCGTCGACGGGCGTGTCGAGGGCCGTCCGGGCCCAGGAGGCGACGCCCGCGAGGTGGTGGGTGAGCTGCTGGACGTTCCACTCGGGACAGGTGGGCACGGGCGCCTCGGGACCGGCGGCGATGACGGCCGCCCGCATCGCCCGGTACTGGATGCGAGCTTCGGCAAGGAGATCCTGGTGTTCCACCCCGTCGAGCCTCCCCCTCGGGTGATCCTCTGCCAAGTCTTTTCCCCCGGCGAGTACCTCACACTGCCGCTCCGGTGGGTTCGGCTCTTGTCACTTACCGGGGCGGGGCTCGCCTTCTGTGCGCTTCTGGAGCAGCAGGACCACAGCAGGGTGAGCACGGCGGCGGGGTGAGGCCGGCCTCCGGGCTTGGGCGGGGGTGGTCAGAGGGGGCGGACGGAGTCCCACGGGACGGTCAGCTCGCCGAGCCGCCAGCGCTTGCGGTCGTCGAGCACCGGCCAGCCCCGGCGCGCCAGCAGGGTGATGGTCTCCACCCAGCGTGCCCTCGGGCCGAACGGCGCGAAGGTCGCGGCCGTGGCCCAGCACGTGTCGAGGTCGGTCAGCAGGGCGTGGACGCGTTCGCCGGGCACGTTGCGGTGGATGAGCGCCTTCGGCAGGCGTTCGGCCAGGTCGCTCGGCGTGTCCAGGTCGGCGGGCAGGCACGACAGGGTGAACGTTCGCGGCCCGTCCGCCGTCAGCGCGACCCACGAGCAGCGGCGGCCGATCTCGTCGCACGTGCCCTCGACCAGGACGCCGCCCGGCGCCAGGCGGCCGAGCATGGTCGTCCACGCGTCCGCCGCCTGCTCCTCGGTGTACTGGCGGAGCACGTTGAACGCCCGCAGCAGCACCGGGCGGCGTCCGGCCAGCTCGAAACCGCCTCGGCGGAACTCCAGGCGCGGCGGGTCGGCCGCCGCCTCTCCCGCCGCGACCCGCTCGGCGTCCAACTCCAGCCCGAGGACCCTCAGGCGCGGGTTGAGCGGGCGCAGCCGGGCCGCCATCTCGACCGTCGTGATCGGCGAGGAGCCGTAGCCGAGGTCGACGACCAACGGGTCGTCCGAGCCCTCGACGAGCGCGCGGCAGGCGTGCGCCACCCACCGGTCGACCCGGCGGAGGCGGTTCGGGTTGGTCGTGCCCCTCGTGGGCAGGCCGAGCGCGCGGGCCCGGCCCGCCGCTAGGCGCGGCGCGCGAGCCATTCGGTGGTGAACTCGGCTTCCTTGTCCAGCAGCACGGCGACCTGCTCGACGATCAGCGACTCCAGCTTGCCGCCCACGAGCGGGATGCCGACCTTGACCTGACCCACGAGGGTGAGTTCGCTCCCACCGCCCGCCGCGTCGGCCAGCGTGATGGTCCCGTCGAGCCGGCCGGGCACGCCGCCCAGCGTCACTTCGACGGTCCCGGCGTAGCCGGCCTCGGTCCACGACTCGGCGCGGTCGATCAGCAGGTCGCCGCCCAGGACGCCGCGCGCCACCGACGGCAGCTTCTCGGCCGGGATGCCCTGCCTGAGCTGGTACGACGTGGTGGTGTCCGTCCGGTTGAACGCCACCAGCTCCGCGCCCACGCCGCCGAGGGCGGCCAGTCGGTCGCGGAGGTAGGCGTCGTCCACCAGGGCGGAGTAGACGTCCGACGCGGGCCGGCGGGACGTCGTCAGGTGCTCGATGCGGCGTGCCATGTCGCGGAGGCTACCGTTGACGCCCGTGACCACCCCGCTGTCCAGTGCCCAGGTGCGCGCCCGCGTGCCGCTAGCCGAGCGCACCACGCTACGGCTCGGTGGCCCGGCGGCGCGGTTCGTGCGCGCGGCCACCGCCGCCGAGCTGGTCGACGCCGTGCGCGCGCTCGACGCGTCCGGCGAACCCGTGCTGCTGCTCGGCGGCGGCTCGAACCTCGTGATCTCCGACGCGGGGTTCGCCGGGACCGCCGTGCAGGTCGCGACGCAGGGCCGCCGGCTCGACCCGCTGGGCGACGGGCTCGTGCAGCTCACCGTGGAAGCGGGCGAGGATTGGGACTCCGTGGTCGCGGAGGCCGTGTCGCAGGGGCTGGGCGGCCTGGAGTGCCTGTCCGGCATCCCCGGCCTGGTCGGCGCGACGCCGGTGCAGAACGTCGGCGCGTACGGCGTGGAGGTCTCGCAGGTGCTGACGTCGGTCGACCTGCTCGACCGCCGCACGGGCCGGGTCCACCAGCAGCCCGCCGACGCGCTGGGGCTCGCCTACCGGACCAGCGTGCTGAAGGGCACCGACCAGGCGGTGGTGCTGCGGGCCAGGTTCGCGCTGACCTCGGGCGGCCAGTCCGCGCCCATCCGCTACGCCGAGCTGGCGCGGGTGCTGGGCGTGCCGCAGGGCGCCCGCGTGCCCGCCGACGCCGCGCGGAAGGCCGTGCTGGAGTTGCGGCGGGGCAAGGGGATGGTGCTCGACGCGGCCGACCACGACACGTGGAGCGCGGGCTCGTTCTTCACCAACCCGCTGCTGGACGACTCGACGCTGACCGGCGTGCTGATCCGCATCGCCGAGCGGTTGGGCCGCCACACCGAGGTGCCGACCTACCCGGCGGGTCCGGGCCACCACAAGCTCTCCGCGGCCTGGCTGATCGAACGGGCCGGGTTCACGCGGGGTCACCGCGGTCCCGGCGGGCGGGTCGCGCTGTCCGGCAAGCACACGCTCGCGCTGACCAACCGCGGCGGCGCGTCCACCGAGGACCTGCTGGACCTGGCCCGCGAGGTGCGGGACGGGGTGCGCTCGGCGTTCGGGGTGGAGCTGCGCCCGGAACCCGTGCTGGTGGGCTGCGACCTGGGCTGAGGCCGGCCCGCTGGTCCGTTCGGGACGGTGCGCGCGCCCGCCGACCAGCCGAACGGGTGACTGCGTGTGACGAAATCTCACCCCTCGCGTTTCATGGTGGGTAGAGGTGGTTGGAGGTCGTCATGGCGGGCGACGGGCGGGCTCTGGTCAGGTCCATCAAGCGGCTGGTCGAGGACGACTTCCTGTGCCGGCCGGGCGTCGTCGGGGTGGACGTCGGGGAGAAGGTCGTCGGCGGGCGCGGCGCGGGGGTGCTCGGGATCGTCGTCTACGTGCGGCACAAGCGGACCTCGGCGCAGTTCACCATCCCGCCGGACGTGCTCGGCGTGCCCACGGACGTGGTCGAGGACGTGTTCCACCCGCACCACACGCTGGCCTCGTCGGGTGGGGTGAGCGGGGCCGAGCGGCACGACCTGCTGCTCGGCGGCATCGGGATGGGTCCGAGCCGGGCGGTGCGCCTCGTGCCGCCGGACGTCGCGCGCGCCGACGACTACCTGGTGGCCGGCACGCTGGGCGCGTTGGTGACACCGCGAGCCAAGCGGCGCACGATGGCGCTGACGGCGTTCCACATCGCGTGCGTGGACGACGCCTGGGCGGTCGGCGACCCGATGGTGCACCCGTCCCGGGTGGACGGTGGGCACCCGTACCGCGACCGGATCGGCGTGCTGGCGCGGGCCGCGCTGTCGGGCACGGTCGACGCGGCGGCGATCCTGCTCACCACGCCGCGGTCGCGGCCCGAGGTGGTCGGGGTGGGCGCGATCACCGGCCGGGGCGAGGCCCGCGTCGGGCAGCGGGTGCGCAAGCGGGGCCGGACGACGGCGCTCACGGAGGGCGTGGTGGCGTCCACGGACGCCGCGATCACGCTCGACTTCGGCGTGGGGCTGGGCGTGCGGACGCTGCGCGACCAGATCCGGGTGGAGGGCGCGTTCGCCGACCACGGCGACTCCGGCGCGGTGCTGCTGGACGACGACAACCGCGTGGTCGGCCTGTACTGCGGCGGGAGCGCGCGGCGCGGGTTCGCCAACCCCATCGCGAACGTCCTCGACCAGCTCGACGTGGATCTGCTGGCAGTGGAGGCATGACCGGGCAACGCCCGGGGTGAGGACGTCCGTCGGAGGGTCCGGTCCACGCACCGCGCCCCGGCGGCCGGCATCCCGCGCGGCGATCAGTCCCGGTGCACCCGCGTCGCCGACGCCTGCGCCCGCGGCTTGAGCACGATCTGGTCCAGGTTCACGTGCGACGGCCTCGTCACGGCGAACGCGATGACGTCGGCCACGTCGTCGGCCGTGAGCGGGGTCATGCCGGCGTAGACGGCCGCCGCCCGGTCCGCGTCGCCGCCGAACCGGTTGACCGAGAAGTCGGTCTCCACCATCCCCGGCAGGACCTCGGTGACGCGGACCGGCCGCCCCAGCAGCTCGCCCCGCAGCGTGCGGTGCAGCGCGGACTGGGCGTGCTTCGCCGAGGTGTAGCCCGCGCCGTTGTCGTACGCCTCGTAGGCCGCCACCGAGGTGACCGTGACGATGTGACCGTCGCCGGACGCGAGGAGCGCGGGCAGCAGGCCCTTGGTGACGCGCAGCGTGCCCAGGACGTTGGCCTCCCACATCCACCGCCAGTCGTCCTCGTCGGCCGTCGCGACCGGGTCCAGGCCCCGCGCCCCGCCCGCGTTGTTGACCAGCACGCGCGCCTCGGGGACGGCGGCGACGAGCGCCGCGACCGACTCCGGCGACGTGACGTCGAGTTCCAGCGCCGTGCCCCCGATGTCATCCGCGATAGTGTGGAGGCGGTCGAGCCGCCGGGCGCCCAGCACGACGTGGAAGCCCTCGGCGGCGAGCCGGCGGGCGGTGGCCTCACCGATGCCCGCGCTGGCCCCGGTGACGACTGCGATAGGACGGGTCACAGCGGTGATCCTAGGTGTGTGATGCGGGTCACCAGCACCGAAAGCCCCCAGTGCACGTCCTGCGTTCGGGAGGTCGAACAGTGCGCATGAAAGTCACGGCCCTGCTGCTCGGTGTGGCGTTCCTCGCCGGTTGCTCCGCGGAGGTGAAGCCCGGCGCGGCCCAGCCGGCGGCGGACGACCGGCCGCCGGTGGCGAAGTTCACGACCGCGCCCGCCGACGGCGCGACCGGGGTGCCGGTGAACGTGCCGGTCCAGGTCACCGTGGCGGAGGGCACGATCGACGAGGTCGCCGTGACCAACCCCGAGGGCAAGCCCGTCCAGGGCGCGCTCGCGCCCGACAAGAAGTCCTGGGCCAGCAGCGAGCCGCTCGGGTTCGGCAAGAGCTACGCCTACGCGGGCCGCGCGACCGGCACCGACGGCAAGAAGGTCGACCTCAAGGGCGCGTTCACCACCGTCGAGCCCGCCTCGCAGGTGCGCGCGACGCTGTTCCCCTCCGACGACCAGACGGTCGGCGTCGCGATCCCGATCATGGTCAGGTTCGAGGCCGACGTGACCGACCGCGCCGCCGCCGAGAAGGCGCTGACGGTGACCAACTCGGCCGGCGTCAAGGGCGCCTGGGCCTGGCTGAACTCCCGCGAGGTGCACTACCGGCCGGAGGCGTACTGGCCCGCGAACACCAAGGTGCACGTGGAGGCCAAGCTCTACGGCGTGCACTACGGCGGCGGCGCGTACGGCAGGGCGGACGTGACCAGCGACTTCACCATCGGGCGCAACCAGGTCGTGAAGATCGACACCCCGTCGCACCAGCTCGTGGTGCAGCGCGACGGCGCGACCGTGGCGTCCTACCCGGCGTCGTTCGGCAAGGACGCGGACCCGGAGCTGACCACCCCGAACGGCACGTTCGTGGTCATGCAGAAGGACCCGCAGTTCAGCTTCGACAACCCGCGCTACGGCTACACCAACGTGCTGAAGAAGTGGGCCGTCCGGTTCTCCAACCACGGCGAGTTCATCCACGAGAACAACGACAACGCGGGCAACATCGGCCGGAACAACACCTCGCACGGCTGCGCGAACCTGCTGGAGGCCGACGCCAAGGCGTACTACGACAGCGCCCTGGTCGGCGACCCGGTGGAGGTCACCGGTTCGATCACCACCCTGCCCGCCCAGTACGACTGGTACGACTGGCAGATCCCGTGGTCGCAGTGGCAGACGATGTCCGCGCTCTGACCGGTCGCGCGCCGCGACCACCCGTCCGGCGGGAAGCGATCGGTCCGTCCCCGCGTTGGAACGGGACGTGCTGACTTCTCTCCTCACCGACGGGGGCGTGCGGCTGATCGTCCGGGAGTCGGGGCCGGCGGGCGGCCCGGCCGCGGTGCTGGTGCACGGCTGGGCGCAGTCCGGGGAGGCGTGGACGTACGCACCCCAGGACCCGGCGCTGCGCCTGCACGCCCTCGACCTGCGCGGTCACGGCGAGTCCGACACCCCGGACGACGGCTACCGCGACTCGGCGACCTGGGCGGGCGACCTGCGGACCGTGCTGGACCACACCGGACCGGCGGTGCTGGTCGGCTGGTCCTACGGCGGCCTGGTGATCGCCGACTACCTGCGCTTCCACGGCACGTCGCGGGTGCGCGGCCTGGTGCTGGTGGACGCCATCACCGAACTGGGCCGCGACCGACCGGGTGGCGCGACGGGGCGGCTGACGCGCGAGGCGCTGCCCGACGCGCTGTCCGAGGACCCGGGTGTCGCGGTGCCCGCGATGCACCGGTTCTTCACCCAGCTCGCGCCCGGCCTGCCCGGCGGCCTGAACCAGCGCCTGCTCGGCACGGCGCTGAGGGTGTCGCCGAGGGTGCGCGAGGAGCTGTTCCGGCGCGACCTGGACAACGCCGACGTGCTGCGGGCGTTCGACCGGCCGGCGCTGGTGGTGCACGGCACGCGCGACGAGGTGGTCGACCCGTCCGCCGGCGAGTACGCGGCGGCCACCATCCCCGGCGCCGAGCTGCGCCGCTACGAGGACGTCGGCCACATGCCGTTCCTGGAGCGGCCCGAGCGGTTCGCCGCCGAGCTGGCCGCCTTCGTGACGGAGGTCTGCCGGTGAGGCGCGTCGCGGTGCTGTCCGTGCACACGTCGCCGCTGGAGCAACCCGGCACGGGCGACGCGGGCGGCATGAACGTCTACATCGTGCAGACGGCGACGCGCATGGCGCGGCGGGGCGTCGAGGTGGAGGTCTTCACCCGCGCCACGTCCTCCGAGCTGCCGCCGGTGGCCGAGCTGGCGCCGGGCGTCACGGTGCGGCACGTGGTGGCCGGCCCGTTCGAGGGCCTGGGCAAGGAGGAGCTGCCCGGTCAGCTGTGCGCGTTCACCGCGGGCGTGCTGCGCGCCGAGGCGCACCACGAGCCGGGGCACTACGACGTCATCCACTCGCACTACTGGCTGTCCGGGCAGGTGGGCTGGCTGGCGCGGGACCGCTGGGCGGTGCCGCTCGTGCACACCGCGCACACCCTGGCGAAGGTCAAGAACGCCAACCTGGCCGCCAGCGACACGCCCGAGCCCCGGCTGCGGGTGATCGGCGAGGAGCAGGTCGTGGCCGAGTCGGACCGGCTGGTCGCCAACACCGAGGTCGAGGCGAGCGAGCTGGTCGACCTGTACGCGGCGGACCCGGCGAAGGTGCTGGTCGTGCCGCCGGGGGTGGACCTCGACCGGTTCACGCCGGGCGACCGGCCGGCGGCCCGCGCCGCGCTCGGGCTGCGGCCGGACGACGTGGTGCTCGCGTTCGTGGGCCGCATCCAGCCGTTGAAGGCGCCGGACGTGCTGGTCCGGGCCGCCGCCGAGCTGCTGGCGCGCGCGCCGGGGTTGCGGGAGCGGCTGGTGGTGCTGGTCGTCGGCGGTCCGTCGGGCAGCGGGGTGAGGACGCCCGAGGAGCTGAAGCGGCTGGCCGGCGAGCTGGGCGTGGCCGACGTGGTGCGGTTCCTGCCGCCGCAGGGCGGCGCGGCGCTGGCGCGGGTGTACCGGGCGGCCGACGTGGTCGCGGTGCCGAGCCACAACGAGTCGTTCGGCCTGGTGGCGCTGGAGGCGCAGGCGTGCGGCACGCCGGTCGTGGCGGCGGCGGTCGGCGGGCTGCCGGTGGCCGTGCGGGACGGCGTGTCGGGCCTGCTGGTGGCCGGCCACGAGGCCGGCGCGTGGGCGAGGGCGCTGGGCGACGTCGCGACCAACCCCGCGTACCGGGAGGGGCTGGCGGCCAACGCGGTGGGGCACGCCCGCCGGTTCTCGTGGGACCGCACGACTGATTCACTGCTCGCGGGGTACGCCCAAGCGCGGGACGTGTTCCGCGAGGAGGTTTTCGCTTGAGCCTGGACGAGGTCATCGGGTCCGCCCTGGACGACCGGGAGCTGACCTACCGGCACGACGAGCCGGGCCGGTTCTTCGTGACGTTGCCGGGCACGAAGAAGCTCCAGACCAACTGCTGGCTGGTCATCGGCAGGCACGCCTTGGTCGTGGAGGCGTTCGTGTGCCGCAAGCCGGATGAGGCGCACGAGGACGTCTACCGGTTCCTGTTGCGGCGCAACGCCAAGCTCTACGGCGTGCACTACACGGTCGACGCGCGCGGCGACATCTACCTGGTGGGGCGGGTGGCCTTGCACGCCGTGACGCCCGACGAGCTGGACCGGGTGCTCGGGCAGGTCGTGGAAGCCGCCGACGGCGACTTCAACACGCTGCTGGAGATCGGGTTCAAGGGCGCGATCCGGCGCGAGTGGGACTGGCGCGTGTCGCGCGGCGAGTCGTTGGCGAACCTCCGGGCGTTCCAGCACCTCGTGGACTGACGACGGGGTGGACCGGGCGCGGGCCGACGCCCGCGCCGGTGTCCGAATCGTGATCGACTCCGCGCAACTGCCCGTGCGCCCCGTTCCGTCCCGGCGGTGACGGAGCACGGGAGGGGATCATGGGCGGACGGGTGGGAGCGCTGGCGGTGCTGGCGGCGCTGGTGTTGGCCGGGTGCTCGGCGGGCGGCAGCGGCGGGTCGGTCGCCGTCGCGCCTGCGGAGGGCAGGCCGGACGGCGCGGGTCGGCAGGCGCCGGGCGTCGCGCCGGAGAAGGCCGGCCCGGAGAAGCCGAACACCGGGAAGGCCGGCACCGAGCAGCCGAACACGGAGAAGGCCGGTCCCGAGCAGCAGGGGCAGGCCGCCGGTGTGGTCGCGGCGAACCGCCACCTGGTGCGCACCGCGTCGGTGGACCTGCGCGCGTCGGAGGTCGGGGCCGTGCTCGCGAAGGCCAAGGAGCTGGCCCTCGCCGAGGGCGGCTTCCCGGCGCAGGAGAACACCACGCGGGACCGCGGCACGGTGACCCTGCGGGTGCCCGCCGACCGGCTGGACGCGGTGCTCACGTCGCTGTCCGGGCTGCCGGGCGTGGAGGTGACGCGGCGCGAGGTGCGCACCGAGGACGTCACCGACCAGGTCGTCGACGTCGAGGCGCGGCTGGCGAACCAGCGGGCGAGCGTGGAACGGGTGCGCGGGCTGCTGGAGCGCGCCGCGAGCACGTCCGAGATCACCCAGGTCGAGGCGGAGCTGACCAAGCGGCAGGGCGAGCTGGAGTCGCTCCAGCGGCGTCACGACTCGCTCAAGGGACAGGTCGCCCTGTCGACGTTGACCGTGGCGGTGGGTACGCGGACCGCGCCCGTCGCGCCCGAGGAGGAGAACTTCCTGACCGCGTTGCGGGGCGGCTGGGACGCGGTGGTCGACGCCGGCGCGTGGTCGCTCGTCGTCATCGGAGGCGCGCTGCCGTTCGTCGTCGTGCTGGGAACGCCGCTGGTCGGATACCTCGCGTGGCGTCGTCGCCGCAAAAGTGCGGTTACGCTCTGACGCCTGAACGGGTGATGCTTTCCTGACGGGAAACCTACTGTGAGTGGGCTTCGTGCGGGAGCGCGGGGCGGCTTGGGAGAGAGGGGGAGTCACGAGCTCAAGCCGCCCCACGTCAGTCCCCGCTACTGGTGGATCCGGGCGGGGGGAGCCCGTGAATCCCAGCGGGCCGCGGTTCGACGGGGGGATGGCGAACCGCGGTGGTGCCGAGCGGGTCGTCGGAGTGCGTGGGAGCCGACCCGGTCGAACCCTGTCAACTTGGCAGATCGCCGGCGATCACCACAAGAGCCGGCGCTACTCCATTCGAGTGTTATTAGCTCGGTTAAGTAACGCCTCCGTGATCATCGGACGTCCTTGACCGCGATTGTGTCGTGGCTCACGATGGCGGGATCGTCGCTACCACCGAGTAGGCGAGGTGGCCGCATGGTCTTCCGCAGTCCGTACCCCGATGTCGAGTTGCCGGACGTCCCGCTGCACGAACTGCTGTTCTCCGACCTCGGCGAGCGCGCCGACCGGGTGGCGCTGGTCGACGGCCGCACGGGCGCCTCCCTCACCTACGGCCGGCTCGCCGGTGCCGTGGACCGCCTCGCCGCCGCGCTCGCCGAGCGCGGCGTCGGCAAGGGCGACGTGGTGGGCATCCTCAGCCCCAACACCCCGTACTACGCGGTCGCCTTCCACGGCATCCTCCGCGCCGGCGCGACCGCGACCACGGTCAACGCCCTCTACACGGCCGACGAGATCGCCGACCAGCTCTCGGACGCGGGCGCGAAGATGCTGTTCACCGTGTCCGCGCTGCTGCCCACCGCCGCGCCGGGCGCGGCCGGGGCCGGTGTCACCGACGTCGTGGTGCTCGACCGGGCCGACGGCTACCCGGACCTCGCCGGGCTGCTCGGCTCGACCGGGCCCGTGCCCGAGGTGGCGATCGACCCGGCCGAGGACGTGGCGGTGCTGCCGTACTCGTCGGGCACCACCGGGCGGGCCAAGGGCGTCATGCTCACCCACCGCAACCTGGTCGCGAACATCGTGCAGTGCGCGCCGCTGCTGGAGATCGGCCCGGACACCCGCATCCTGGCCGTGCTGCCGTTCTTCCACATCTACGGGATGCAGGTGCTGATGAACAACGGCCTGCGCGTGGGCGCGACGGTGGTGACCATGCCCCGGTTCGACCTGCCCGAGTTCCTGCGCGTCATGCAGGACCACCGCACCGACCGGGTCTACATCGCGCCGCCGCTGGCCGTGGCGCTGGCCAAGCACCCCTTGGTGGACCAGTACGACCTGTCCGGCGTGCGGACCGTCTTCTCCGGCGCCGCGCCGCTGGACGTCGACCTGGCGGCGGCCGTGGCGCGCCGCCTCGGCTGCCGCGTCTCGCAGGGCTACGGCATGACCGAGATGAGCCCGGTCAGCCACGCGATCCCGGACGGCCGCGACGACATCCCGGTCGGCACCGTCGGCGTGATCGCGCCGAACGTGGAGTGCCGGTTCGTGGACCCGGCGACCGGCGAGGACGTGGGCGTGGGCGAGCGGGGCGAGCTGTGGTGCCGCGGCCCGAACGTCATGAAGGGCTACCTGAACAACCCGGACGCGACCGCGGCGACGCTCGACGCCGAGGGCTGGCTGCGCACCGGCGACGTGGCCGTGATCGACGACCGCGGGCTGGTGACCATCGTGGACCGGGTCAAGGAGCTGATCAAGTACAAGGGCTACCAGGTGCCGCCCGCCGAGCTGGAGGCGCTGCTGCTGACCCATCCGGGCATCGCCGACGCGGCGGTGGTGGGCGTGCGCGACGAGGAGGGCGAGGAGGTGCCCAAGGCGTTCGTGGTCGGGCAGCCGGGCGGGTCGCTCGACGCCGAGGCGGTGATGGCGTTCGTGGCGGAACGCGTGGCGCCGCACAAGAAGGTGCGCGTGGTGGAGTTCATCGACGCGATCCCGAAGTCGGCGGCTGGCAAGATCCTCCGGAAGGACCTGCGGGCGCGGGAGGCGCGGTGACGGGCTGACGCGGGCGGTGACGGGCTGACGCGGGCGGTGACTTGCTGACGCGGGCGGTGGCGGGGCGCCGGTCGGGCGCCCGATCCGGTCGTCGAGCGCCGCCTGTCACCTGGAAGTGTGGATCTCCGGGTTTCGGATCGCGGGGTTCGGCGGGTGCCGCCAGCATCGTCCGTTGTTCCTGCACATCCACGTTCGGAGATCACATGCGCACCCTCGGCAAGCTCGTCCTGCTCACGACCACCGCCCTGGTCCTCACCGCACCGACCGCCCTCGCCGCTCCGCCCGGCAACCTCGGGAACGTGGGCGCCGGCAGCCCGGTCGAGGGGCTGGGCAAGGTGCTGAACGTCGTGAAGCCCCTGACCAACGGGCTGGGCCTGGGCGGGTTGCTCGGCGGCAAGTAGTCGACGCCCCGGAGGGCCCCCGGCGGGGTGCCGGGGGCCCTCCGCCGTCCGGGGCCCGACCGCCGGGACCACCGGTGACGTGCAGGTCGGCCCGGTGCCGCGGCTGCGCCCGGCGCACCACCGTCTGGCAGGCTTGCGGGCATGGCTGTCGGAACCCTGGTGCTGCTCCGCCACGGCGAGAGCGTCTGGAACGCGGAGAACCTGTTCACCGGCTGGGTGGACGTACCCCTGTCGGAGAAGGGCGTGCGGGAGGCGCGGCGCGGCGGCGTGCTGCTGCGCGAGGCGGGCATCCTCCCCGAGGTGGTGCACACCTCGTTGCTGCGCCGCGCGATCACCACCGCCAACCTCGCGCTGGACGCGGCCGACCGCCACTGGATCCCGGTCCGCCGCGACTGGCGGCTCAACGAGCGGCACTACGGCGCGTTGCAGGGCAAGAACAAGAAGCAGACGCTGGAGGAGTTCGGCGAGGAGCAGTTCATGCTCTGGCGGCGCTCCTACGACACCCCGCCGCCGCCCATCGAGCCGGGCGCGGAGCACAGCCAGGACGCCGACCCGCGCTACGCGGACCTCGGCCCGGAGCTGCCGCTCACCGAGTGCCTGCTGGACGTGGTGAAGCGGATGGTCCCGTACTGGGAGTCGGCGATCGTGCCCGACCTGCGCGCGGGCCGGACGGTGCTGGTGGCGGCGCACGGCAACTCGCTCCGGGCGCTGGTGAAGCACCTCGACGGCATCTCGGACGAGGCCATCGCCGGCCTGAACATCCCCACCGGCATCCCCCTCCGCTACGACCTGGACGAGTCGCTGAAGCCGCTCGAACCCGGCGGCACGTACCTCGACCCGGACGCGGCGGCGGACGCGATCAAGGCCGTGGCGAACCAGGGCAGGTAGCGGCCCGAGCGCGGCGGGACGGCGGCACGTGGTCGCCGTCCCGCCCGCGCCGCCACCCGGCCACCGCCCGCACCACCCGCCCCGCCGTCCGCGCGGGAGGCCGCCTGCCGCCCGCCCGCCGACCGCCCGCCCGCCGACCACCCGCGCGACCGCCGGCGGGCCGTGCGCGCGACCGCCGGCCCAGCACCCGCGCGACCGCCGGCCGACCGTGCGCCGATCGCCGGCACGTCGCCCGTCCGACACCTGGAAGAGGTCCCGGCGGCACCTGTCCGAACACAACCCGTCCTCGTTGGACACGATTGGGTGAACTGAACCCGTCCGCCGGGAAAACATCGGTGCCCGACGGTGTCGCCGGTGTCACGAACCAGGCGTGCGGGCTAGGCCGCACCCCGCCTGAGCTGCTTACGATGCCCCCGTGACCGCAACGGGTTACCTCGTCCTGTCGATCGGCGCTCTGCTGATCGGCGGCGCGGCGTTCCTGGTCGGCCGGGTGACCGCGCGCACCCGCTCGGATCGCCCCGCCGGCCTCACCGTCGCCGACCTCATGGCCCTCGTCGTCCAGTCCTCCCACGACGGGATCGTCGTCCTCAACGTCTTCGGGGACGTCGTCCTGCACAACCCGCGCGCCGAGGAGCTCGGCGTCGTGCGCAACAACCGCGTCGACGACCGGGCGCGCCGCGCCGCCGAGCTGGCCAGGCAGACCGGCGAGGTGGTCAACGTGGACCTGTCCTCGCTGGAGGTCAAGGGCCGCCAGCCGGAGGCGGTGCACGCCCAGGTCAAGGTGATCACCGACGGCTTCGTGGTGGTCGACGCCTCGGACGAGTCCGAGGCGGTCCGCCTGGAGGCCACCCGCCGCGACTTCGTCGCCAACGTCAGCCACGAGCTGAAGACCCCGGTGGGCGCGCTCGCGCTGCTCGCCGAGGCCGTCCTGGACGCCGCCGACGACCAGGAGGAGGTGCGCCGGTTCAGCGCCAAGATCATGCAGGAGGCCACCCGCCTGGGCACCCTGGTCACCGAGCTGATCGCGCTGTCCCGCCTCCAGGGCGCGGAGAAGCTGCCCGAGCTGAGCCGGGTCGAGGTGGACGTCGTGATCAGCGAGGCGATGAGCCGCTCCAAGCTCGCCGCCGAGTCCGCCGGCATCGAGATCGCCACCGACGAGCCCAGCGGCCTGGAGGTCGAGGGCGACCGGACGCTGCTGGTCACCGCGCTGAGCAACCTGCTGGACAACGCGGTCGCCTACTCGCCGCCCGGCAGCCCCGTGTCGGTCAGCCGCCGCCGCGTCGCGGGGTTCGTCGAGATCGCGGTCACCGACCGCGGCATCGGCATCGCCGAGGACCAGCAGACCCGCGTGTTCGAGCGCTTCTACCGCGTGGACCGGGCCCGCTCGCGCGCCACCGGCGGCACCGGCCTCGGCCTCGCGATCGTCAAGCACGTCGCCGCCAACCACGGCGGCGAGGTGAAGCTGTGGAGCCTGCCCGGCACGGGCTCCACGTTCACCCTGCGCATCCCGGAGCACCCCGACCGGGAAGAGCGCACCGTCGACCTACCCAAGCCGGAACTCACGATCCCTGTGCCGACCAGCGCGGGCAAACCCGGAGGAGAGCTGTGACCAGGGTGCTCATCGTGGAGGACGAGGAGTCCTTCGCCGATCCGCTCGCCTTCCTGCTGCGCAAGGAGGGCTTCACCGCGGCGCTCGCGGCCACCGGCCAGGAGGCGCTGGAGGAGTTCGACCGCAACGGCGCGGACATCGTGCTGCTCGACCTCATGCTGCCCGGCATGAGCGGCACGGACGTGTGCAAGCAGCTCCGCCAGCGCTCCGCCGTCCCAGTGATCATGGTCACTGCGCGGGACAGCGAGATCGACAAGGTCGTCGGCCTGGAACTGGGCGCGGACGACTACGTCACCAAGCCGTACTCGGCCCGCGAGCTGATCGCCCGCATCCGCGCGGTGCTGCGCCGCGGTGGCGAGTCCGAGGAGCTGTTGCCGCAGGTCCTGGAGGCGGGGCCGGTCCGGATGGACGTCGAGCGGCACGTCGTGACGGTCGACGGCGGCGAGGTCAGCCTGCCGCTGAAGGAGTTCGACCTGCTGGAGTACCTGCTGCGCAACGTCGGTCGCGTGCTCACGCGCGGGCAGCTCATCGACCGGGTGTGGGGCGCGGACTACGTCGGCGACACGAAGACGCTGGACGTGCACGTCAAACGCCTGCGGTCGAAGATCGAGCCCGATCCGTCGGCCCCGCGCCACCTGGTGACGGTGCGCGGACTGGGCTACAAGTTCGAGTCCTGATCCACCCGACCGGGTACGGTGCACGCCGTGCGCCTAGGGGTGCTTGATGTCGGGTCGAACACCGTCCACCTCTTGGTGGTGGACGCTCATCGGGGTGCCCACCCGACGCCGATGAGTTCCGAGAAGTCCGTGCTGCGGCTCGCCGAGCAGCTCGACGGCGACGGGCTGCTCACCAAGTCGGGCGCGGACCAGCTGGTGCGGACCGTCGCGGCGACCAAGGCGTCGGCGGCCCGGCTGGGCTGCGACGACCTGATGGCGTTCGCCACGTCGGCGGTGCGCGAGGCGGGCAACTCGGCCGAGGTGCTCGACCGGGTGCGCACCGAGACGGGCGTCGACCTGAAGGTGCTCTCCGGCGAGGACGAGGCCCGGTACACGTTCCTGGCGGTGCGCCGCTGGTACGGCTGGTCCGCGGGCAGGCTGCTGTGCCTGGACATCGGCGGCGGCTCGCTGGAGCTGGCGGTCGGCGTGGACGAGGAGCCCGAGGAGGCGTGCTCGGTGCCGCTGGGCGCGGGTCGCGTGACCCGCACGCGGTTCCGGCACGACCCGCCGAGCCGGTCCGAGGTCAAGGCGACCGTCGAGTGGCTGGACGAGCAGCTCGCGCCGGTGGTGAAGAAGCTCCGCCGCGCGGGCTCGCCTGATCGGGTGGTCGCGACCTCGAAGACGTTCCGCACGCTGGCCCGGCTGACCGGCGCCGCGCCGTCCTCGGCCGGTCCCCGCGCCCGCCGCCTCCTCACCCACGACGGGCTGCGGCAGCTCACCGGGTTCATCTCCCGGATGTCCGCGCACGACCTCGCCGAGCTGGAGGGCGTGAGCGCGAGCCGGGCCCACCAGCTGGTGGCGGGCGCCCTCGTGGCGGAGGCCACCATGCGAGCCCTGTCACTCGGAGAGCTCGAAATCTGCCCCTGGGCGCTGCGGGAAGGTGTCATCCTGCGTCGGCTGGATCACACTGATGGACCGGACAACGGCGCGGAGCCGGACACCCCCACGGCCCGCACCCGGCGGCCGGGTGACACTGGACGGACTGGCCGCCACGGGGCACGGTGGAGTTGATGAGTCGAGAGAGCGAGTCGGAGCAGAGCCAGCGCACCGTCGCGGAGTTGCTCGCCCAGTACGGCGCGGGCGCCGGCGAGGTGACGCCGCGTCGGCGACGCCGACGTGCCGAGGACGCCTCGGACACCGCTCCCCAGGCGATCATCGACCGGGTCAACTCCGACAGCGGCCGGCTGCTGCCGATCCGCGACGAGGAGCCGCCGACGCCGCCGCTGCCGCAGTCCGCGCCGCCGCGCCCGCTGCCGCCGGAGCCCGAGCGCACCGTCTACCAGCAACCGGTGCGGCCCGAGCCGCCCGCCGTCCGCCCGGACGTCCCGCTGGGCCGCGCGGAGCCGCGGGTCGACCCGCCCGGACCCCGCCCGGACGCGCCACCCGCCCGGCCCGAGCCGGTGCGCGGCGAACCACCGCACTCGCCGCCCACCGCCCGCCTGGACCCGGCGCTCGGGACGCGCGCCGACCCGCTGTCCCGCCTCGACCCGCCCGTGCCGGACGCCCGCCGCCGCGGCGCGCCGCCCGCGCCGAGCCCGGCCGAGGAGACCCGCCAGGTACCGCCGATCGTCGACGACTACGCGGCCGACGGGTACGACGACTACGACTACGCGGGTGAGCCGTCCCGGCCGAACCACCCCGAGCCCGACCTGACGCAGACCCTCGCGCCGCCGCCGGGCGTGGTGAAGCCGGGCCCGCCCGCGCCGCCGCCGCCCGCCGACGCGAGCCGCGCCAACCTGGTCCGCCCGGCGCCGCCCGGCGCCCCGCCGGTCCGCGAGCCGGTGACCGAGCAGCTGCCGCGCATCAGCGACAAGCTCACGCCGAACGTGCCGCTGGAATCGCTGCCCACCGAGTCGGTGCTGATCGTCCCGCCCGCGCCGCCCGCGCTGCCGGAGCCGCTGCCCGACCAGACCGCCGAGGACTGGTTCGGCGACGACGAGGAGGGCGAGCGCGCGCCCGAGCCGGAGAGCACCCAGTTCCACCCCTACGTCGACCTGGACGACGACGACGAGGAGGACGGCCTCCCGCGCCGGGACCCCGACGACGACGAGGAGCCCGCCGGGCTCGCCGACGTCGAACCCGACGAGCCGGGCGACCGCTCGCCCGGCAAGGAGTGGCTGGCCATGATCGGCCAGCTCGCGATCGGCGTGCTCGGCGGCGCGGCGCTGTGGCTCGGCTTCAGCTTCCTGTGGCGCACGCTCGCGCCCGCCGCGCTGGTGGTCGCCCTCGCGGTGACCGTCGGGCTCGTCATGCTGGTGCGCAAGATCCGCCGCGCCGACGACCTCCAGACCACCATCCTGGCCGTGCTGGTCGGCCTGATCGTCACGGTCTCACCGGCGGCGATGCTGCTGGTGAAGTCTTGATCCCGGTCGGCCTGTCCACGGCGGCGGTCTGGCCGCAGCCGGCCGCCGCGGCCTTCGAGGCCGCCGCCGACCTGGGCTACGACGGCGTCGAGGTCATGGTCTGGGCGGACCCGACCAGCCAGGACGTCGGCGCGCTCCGGCGGCTGGCGCACCGCGCCGGCGTGCCCGTGCTGGCCGTGCACGCGCCGTGCCTGCTGATCAGCCAGCGCGTCTGGTCGCCCGACCCGGCGGAGCGCCTGCGCCGCAGCGTGCGCGCCGCGCGCGAGCTCGGCGCGCGGACCGTCGTGGTGCACCCGCCGTTCCTGTGGCAGCGCCGGTACGCCGAGGGGTTCGCCGACCTGGTCGCCGAGCTGGAGGACACCGGCGACGTCGCGATCGCCGTGGAGAACATGTTCCCGGTGCGCCGCCCGCTCGGCCGCGGGCGCTCGGTCCAGGTGACGGCGTTCCGGCCGTCCATCGACCCGACCGACGTCGGGCACCGCAACTACACGCTCGACCTCTCGCACGCCTCCGCCGCGCACGTGGACGCGATGGAACTGGCCAAGCGGATGGGCCCGGGGCTCGCGCACGTCCACCTGGCCGACGGGACCGGCCTGCCGAAGGACGAGCACCTCATCCCCGGACGGGGCAACCAGCCGTGCGCCGAGCTGTGCCGCAGCCTGCGCCGTTCGGGCTTCTCCGGGCAGGTCGTCCTGGAGGTCAACACCCGCAAAGCGCGGACCACCGCCGAACGCCGCGACCTGCTGGCCGAATCCCTCCGCTTCGCGCGGCTGCACCTCTGACCGGCTGCTTTCCCGGCGGCGACCGACTAGGGTCTTGATCGTGAACCCGGTGCGCTCGCTGATCCTCGCCGCGGCCGACCACGACGCGGTGCGGCGCGCCGTCGCGACCGCGCCGGTCAGCCGCCGGGTGGTGCGCCGGTTCGTGGCGGGCGAGACGGTCGCCGAGGCGATCGACGCCACCGCCCACCTGGTCGAGCACGGCCTGCGGGTCACCCTCGACCACCTGGGCGAGGACACCGCCGACCGCCGCGCCGCGGAGCGGACCGTGCAGACCTACCTCGCGCTGCTGGACCAGTTGCACGACACCGGCCTGGCCGTCGACGCCGAGGTGAGCGTCAAGCTGTCGGCCGTCGGGCAGGCCCTGAGCGAACGCCTGGCGCTGACCAACGCGTCCCGCATCTGCGCCGCCGCCGAGCAGGGCGGGATGACGGTGACGGTCGACATGGAGGACCACACCACCACCGACTCGACCCTCCGCGTGCTGGCCGAGCTGCGCCGGACGTGGCCGTCGACGGGAGCCGTGCTCCAGGCGTACCTGCGCCGGACGCTGGACGACTGCCACGAGCTGGCCGGCTCCCGCGTGCGGCTGTGCAAGGGCGCGTACGCCGAACCCGCGTCCGTCGCCTTCACCGACCCCCACGAGGTCGACCTGAACTACGTGCGCTGCGCGAACGCCCTGCTGGCGGGCGGTGGCTACCCGATGTTCGCCACCCACGACCCGAGGCTGGTCGAGATCGTCGCCGAACGCGCGCGCTGGCACGGCAAGGCGCCGGAGGACTTCGAGTACCAGATGCTGTACGGCGTGCGGCCCGCCGAGCAGGCGCGCCTGGCGGCGGAAGGGCACGTCGTGCGGGTGTACGTGCCCTTCGGCGAGCAGTGGTACGGGTACCTGACGCGCAGGCTGGCCGAGCGCCCGGCCAACGCGGCCTTCTTCCTGCGTTCGCTGGTCAGCCGTTCGTGAGGAGCCCTGTGTCGTTCTCGGTAGCCAGCGCGGTCCGCCCCCTGGGCGACGGCACGTACACCGCGTCCCTGCCCGCCCAGTGGACCGTCGGCCCGAAACCGCACGGCGGCCTCCTGCTCGCCCTGGCGGCACGGGCGGCGGTCGACGCGGCGTCCTCCGCCGTGCCCGGCGCGGAGGACCTGGCACCGCTCGCGGTGAGCGCGCAGTTCCTGCGCGCGCCCGAGGTGGGCCCCGTGCTGCTGCGGGCGGACGTCCGCAAGGCCGGCCGGACGGCGACCGTCGTGTCGGTCGCGCTGGAGCAGCGGGGCCGCAGCTGCGTCGAGTCGACCGTGACCGTCGGCCGGATGCCCACCCGGCCACCGGACTACGTGGACCTGCCGGACGTGCCCGCCGCGCCGCCCGCCGACGCCATCGACCTGGCCGGCCTGGGCGCGGACGGCGTGTACAAGCTCGGCACGGTCTGCGACGTGCGCCTGGACAAGGAAGGGGCGGGTTTCCTGACCGGCCGCACCGGCGACCCTTTGGTGCTGCGCCTTTGGGTAAGACCTCTCGGTGAACGCCCCGACCCCTATTTCGCGCTGGTGGCCGGCGACATCTCCATGCCCGTGACCTTCAACCTGGGCCGGCTCGGCTGGTCGCCGACCGTGCAGTTGACCGCGCTCCTCCGGTCCGACCCGGCACCCGGCTGGCTACGGGTGCAGGTGACGTGCAGCGCGGTGCACGGCCAGTGGTTCGACGAGGACGCGGTGGTCATCGACTCCTCGGGCCGCCTCGTGTGCCAGGCAAGGCAATTGGCACTGACCCCGGCCATCTGAACCCCGCCCCGAACCGCCCACCCCCGGGCACACCTCGGTCGGGCTGCGTGTCATCCCCGTACGGCCTGCCCGCAGGGCAACCACGCTTGTCAGGCCAGGTCAAGCACGCCCTTCGCTTGACCTGGCCTGACAAGCGTGGTGGTCTTTGACAGGTCGTACGGGGATGACACGCAGCCAAAGCTTTTCAAGCTTCGAAGAAGCTTGAAAAGCTTGCAAAGCTTCGAAGAAGCTTTGCCCCCATCCTCGGTGGCCTGCCCAGCGGCGAGCGCCCTTCTTTAAGCTTTGACCCGCTAAAACCGAAGAACTTCCGAGCGGAAGGCGCCCGCACAAGCTTTAAAAGAAGGCGCTCGCCGCTGGGCAGACCTCCGGGGAGGAAAAACAAAAGCCAAGGCGTCGTGTTCTCCCCGCATGGCCTGTCAAAGACCACCACATTTGTCGAGGGGGTGCAAGCGGTGAAGCGTGCTTGCACCCCCTCGACAAATGTGGTTGCCCTGCGGGCAGGCCATACGGGGAGAACACGAGGCCAGAGGTCTGTGCGGGCGTGAGCGGGGGTCGTGGTCCGTGCCGGGTGATCAGGGCGTGGGTCCGCCCTGGGGTGTTGGTGGGTGGGCCGGCTGGGGTAGGGGCTGGGTGCCGAATGGTGGAGGGTGGGAGGCTTGTCCGCATGACGACGATCGCTGTGCTGGGGGCTGGCAAGATCGGGGAAGCGCTGTTGTCCGGGCTGCTCCGCGGTGGTCGGGCCGCGGACGAGTTGTTGTGCACGGAACGGCACCCGGGTCGGGCGGCCGAGTTGTCCGAGCGGTACGGCATCGGCGCGGTCGACGTGCCGGGTGCCGCGCAGCGGGCCGATGTGCTCGTCGTCGCCGTCAAGCCGCAGGACATCGAGCCGCTGCTGGACGAGTTGGCGCCGGTGATCAAGCCCGGCACGCTGGTCGTGTCGCTGTGCGCGGGCCTGCCGACCGCCCTGTACGAGCGCCGGCTGCCGGAGGGCACCCCGGTCGTCCGGGTCATGCCGAACACCCCGATGGTGGTCGGCGAGGCGATGAGCGCCATCTCGGCGGGCCGGTACGCGACGGCCGAGCACCTCGACCTCGTCGAGGAGCTGCTCCGGACCGTGGGCAAGGTGGCCCGCGTCCCGGAGGGCCAGCAGGACGCCGTCACCGCGTTGTCCGGGTCGGGGCCCGCCTACTTCTTCTACCTGGTCGAGGCCATGATCGACGCGGGCATCCTGCTCGGCATCCCGCGCGACCTGTCGACCACGCTGATCATCCAGTCGGCCATCGGCGCGGCGCAGATGCTGGACCGGAACGACCAGCACCCGGTGATCCTGCGCGAGGCGGTCACCTCGCCGGCAGGCACGACCATCATGGCGATCCGCGAGCTGGAGAAGCACGGCGTCCGCGCGGCGCTGCTCGCGGCCATCGAGGCTGCTCGGGACCGGTCCGTCGAGCTGGGGCAGGCCCACGAGGCGGAGTGATCCCGCCATTGGCCGTCGCACCAGCCCCAGGAGTCCCGTTACCCTCAGAGGAGCACGTGCGTGTCGAACCGTCGGTGGGGAAGCCGACGGCACGACGCGTGTCGAAGGACACGGTGATCCATGCCGGAGGAGAACGATCGAGCACCACTGGTCCAGGTCAAGTTCCTGACCGTCGCCGAGGTGGCGCTGGTGATGCGTGTGTCGAAGATGACGGTGTACCGGCTGGTGCACTCGGGTGAGCTCACGGCGGTGCGGGTGGGCAAGTCGTTCCGGGTGCCGGAGAAGGCCGTGCACGAGTACCTGCGGAACGCCTACTTCGACGCCGGGTGACGGCGGGCGCCGGCAGGCGGGTAAACTGACAGGCCGTTCGTGCCTGGTGTCGTGCGCGCCCTCCTTGACGGGTGACTCCACCGGCGCGTGGAGATCACCTACGTCTAGTGAGTGAGGACCCCGCATGGGCTCGGTCATCAAGAAGCGCCGCAAGCGCATGTCGAAGAAGAAGCACCGCAAGCTGCTGCGCAAGACGCGCGTCCAGCGTCGCAAGCGCGGCAAGTAACCCCAGCGGGTTCCGGCGCCGGCCCCTCGCCCCACCGGCGGGGGGCCGGCGCTGTCTCTCCCGCGCGGGTCCCCCCGAGGGCGTGCGGCCATCCGGGTGAACGACGCGGTGACGTGCGTCGGGGCGACCGGTCCGGAACGATCAGGTCCCGGAAATCCTGGGTAGCATCACGTCATCGCACCGAACCCCCGCACGGAGTCGCATGGCGCCCAAGGTCGTTCTCGTCACCGGTTGCAGCCGCTTCCTCGGCGGCCACCTCGCCGCGCGGCTGGCCGCGAACCCCGATGTCGAACGGGTGCTCGGCGTGGACACCGAGCCGCCGTCGCGGGACCTGCTGCGCCGGATGGGCCGTGCCGAGTTCGTCCGCGCCGACATCCGCAACCCGCTCATCGCCAAGGTCATCGCCACCGCGCACGTCGACACGGTCGTGCACGCGTCGGTGACGGCCAACCCGGCCGGTCCGGCCGGGCGCGCGGCGATGAAGGAGATGAACGTCATCGGCACCATGCAGCTGCTGGCGGCGTGCCAGAAGTCGCCGCACGTGCGGAAGCTGGTGGTGAAGTCGACCAGCGCGGTGTACGGGTCGTCGTCGCGCGACCCCGCGGTGTTCACCGAGGACATGGGCCCGAAGGACCTGCCCTCCAGCGGGTACGCCAAGGACGCCGTCGAGGTCGAGGGCTACGTGCGCGGGTTCGCCCGCCGCCGCCCGGACGTCGACGTGACGACCCTGCGGTTCACGAACTTCATCGGCCCGCGCATCGACACGGTGCTGACCAGGTACTTCGCCCTGCCCGTGGTGCCGACGATCATGGGCTACGACGCGCGCGTGCAGCTCCTGCACTCGGCGGACGCGCTGGCCGTGCTGGAGCGCGCCGCGCTGCACGACCTGCCCGGCGTGTTCAACGTCGGTGGCGACGGGGTACTCCTGCTGTCGCAGGCGATCCGCCGCGCGGGGAAGCTGCCGCTGCCGGTGCCGAGCCCCGCGGTGCCCGCCGTGGGCCGGATCTTCCGCGGCGCGCGGCTGGTGGACTTCTCGCCGGATCAGATGAGGTTCCTCAACTGGGGCCGCGTGGTGGACACCGGTCTGCTGAAGCGCGAGTTCGGGTTCACCCCGAGGTGGACCACCCAGCAGGCGTTCGACGACTACGTGAGCGGTCGCGGCATGCGCCCGCTGATCGACCCGGAGGTGGTGGCGGCGGTCGAGCGCGGTGTGCTCGACGCGGCGGCCAGGCTCCGGTGAACCCGGCCGAGGAGGTGGACGTGGCAGAGGCACGGGTGATCCCGCTGCGCGCACCGGACCGGGACGCGTCCCGGCGACGCGCGGCTCCCGCGCAGGTCGCGGGGGAGCAGGCCGCGACCGGCCAGGAGGCGACCGGTCGGGGCGCGACAGGCCGGGACACGGCAGGACCGGACACGACGGGCTCGACCGCGGCGGACCGCGGCGTCACGGGTCGGGAGGCGGTGGCGTCGGAGGCCGCCGGCGACGCCGGGCCAAGTCGGGAGGCGGCCGGCTCGGGCCGGGAGGAGGGCCTGGCGGGGCTGCTGGCCTTCGCGCGCCGCCGGCTCCAGGGCGACTACCGGGTCGACGAGTTCGGGTTCGACCCCGACCTCACCGACCACGTCCTGATGCCGCCGCTGAAGCCGCTGTACGAGAAGTGGTTCCGCGTGGAGGCGATCGGGCTGCACAACGTGCCGGCCGAGGGCGGCGCGCTGATCGTGGCGAACCACTCGGGCACGCTGCCGCTGGACGCCACCATGACCGCGTACGCCGTGCGGGCGGAGCACCCGGCCCACCGGCACCTGCGGATGCTCGGCGCGGACCTGGTGTTCCGGACGCCCGTGCTGGGCGCGCTGGCCCGCAAGTCCGGCCAGACGCTGGCGTGCAACCCGGACGCCGAACGCCTGCTGCGCTCCGGTGAGCTGGTGGGCGTGTGGCCGGAGGGCTTCAAGGGCATCGGCAAGCCCTTCAAGGACCGGTACAAGCTCCAGCGCTTCGGCCGAGGCGGCTTCGTGTCGGCGGCGCTGGACACGGGGGTGCCGATCATCCCGTGCTCGATCGTGGGCGCGGAGGAGATCTACCCGAAGATCGGCGACCTGAAGGCGCTGGCACGGCTGTTCGGGTTCCCCTACTTCCCGGTGACGCCGTTCTTCCCGCTGCTGGGACCGCTGGGCGTGATCCCGCTGCCGTCGAAGTGGTACATCGAGTTCGGCGAGCCGATCCGGACCGACGGGTACGGCGAGCACGCGTCCGACGACCCGATGCTGGTGTTCAACCTGACCGACCAGGTGCGGGAGACCATCCAGCAGACCCTGTACCGGCTGCTGACGCAGCGGCGGAACGTGTTCCTGGGCTGAGCGCAGGCGACGCCCCCGGACCGGCCCCGTCGCCGGGGGCGCTCCCGCGCGCCGCTCAGCCGCGCTTCCGGTACGCCATCCCGGCCGCGATCGCGCCCGCCAGCGCGCCCGCGCCCAGCACCGACGGGACGCCGATCCGCGCCGCCTTGCGGCCCGTGCGGAAGTCGCGGATCTCCCAGCCCCGCTTGCGGGCCGTGTCGCGCAGCCCCGAGTCGGGGTTCACGGCGACCGCCGTGCCCACCACCGACAGCATCGGCACGTCGTTCACCGAGTCGGAGTACGCCGTGCACCGCCGCAGGTCCAGGCCCTCCTTGGCGGCCAGCGCCCGCACCGCGTGCGCCTTCGCCCGGCCGTGCAGCAGGTCGCCCACGAGCTTGCCCGTGTAGACGCCCTCCTCGCTCTCCGACACCGTGCCCAGCGCGCCGGTCAGCCCCAGCCGCCGGGCGATGATCTGCGCCAGCTCGACCGGGGTGGCGGTGACCAGCCAGACGCGCTGGCCGGCGTCGAGGTGCATCTGCGCGAGCGCTTGCGTCCCGGTCCAGATCTTGTCGGCCATCAGCTCGTCGTAGATCTCCTCGCCGAGGCTGATCAGCTCCGACACCGAGCGCCCCGCCACGAACGACAGCGCCTGCTCGCGCGACGCCTTGACGCTCTGCGGGTCCTCCCGGCCGCCGACCCGGAACTTGATCTGCTGCCACGCGAACCCCGCGAGGTCGGAGTTCCGGAAGTACTTCCGGGCCGCCAGGCCGCGCGCGAAGTGGAAGATCGACGCGCCCATCATCATCGTGTTGTCCACGTCGAAGAACGCGGCGGCGGTCAGGTCGGTGGGCGTACCGGGCGACGGCTCGACGGTGGGCGTGGCCAGCGCGGCCTCGGCCGAGGCAGCACCGGCCAGCTCGGCGAGCCTCTCCCGCTCGGCCGAGCCCTCCACCACACGCCTTCTCACCACGTCAGCGCCTCCCGCGGTCCCGATGGGGACAGGGTAGCGATCAGCCGCCGAGACCGGGCAGCGGCAGCGGCAGCGACGGCAGCGTCAGCGTGGGCAGCGGGAGGGGCGGTGTGACGGTCACCGACGGCGCGGGCGTCGGCGGCGGCAGGGCCGGGTCCGAGGTGCGGGGCGTGGTGCCGCCCCCGGTGGGCGGCGCCGTCGCGGACGTGGTCGCCTGCGCCGTGGTCGGCGGGCCGCCGCCCGCGGTGGTCGTGGGCGGCGGTGTGGTCGGGACGACGGTGGCGGAGGCGCCGGGCTCGACCGGCGGCGCGGCGCAGTCTCCGGTCGCGGGCAGCGGGCCGACCTGGTCGAACCCACCCGCGGTCGCGGTGGCGCAGCCGGCGCGGGCCGCGAGGTCGGCGGCCCGCCGCGCGACGCGGTCCAGCAGGTCGAGCGACCCGCCGGCGCGACCGGCGGCGTCGGCGGGCAGCCTGCCGCGCAGGTCGCCCAGGCGGGTGGTCTGGGACGTCGCCCAGTCCCGCAGCGCGTCGAGCACGCGCCGGTCCGACGCCGCACCGTGCGCGGCCAGCACGCGGGAACCGGCCGCGGTGTCGGCGTCGAAGTCGGCCAGCGCCGTGAGGTAGCCGCCCAGCGGTCCGCCGCCGGAGTCGCGGTACCGGTCGGCCAGGACCTCCATCTCCGAGACGCGGGCCGAGGCGAACTCCAGGCGCTTGTAGCCCTTGGACTCCTCGCCGAAGGTCAGGCCGAGCGAGGCCGACTCGGCGGAGCGCTTCACGCCGTACAGCGCGTCGCCGGGCAGGGCGTCGCGGGACAGCAGCAGGCTCATCCCGGCGAGCGAGAACACCAGGCACAGCGCGGCGGCCAGGGCCACCGCCAACCGGCCGCGCGCCCCGCCGCGGTGGCGCTTCCGGTCGAGGTCCGCGGGCGGCGGGGGGCTCGCGCCGAGCACCCGTTCCCGCATCCGCGCCCTGGCGGCCTCGTCCGGGCCGCTCGTCGTCGCGGCCTCGCGCAGCAGGGTGACGACGGCCAGCTCGTCGGCGAACTCCGGGTCGGTGTCGTCGGGCAGCGCGTCGACGGCGCGGGCGAACTGCTCGCGCTGCCTGTGACGCCATAGCGGCGTGATCCCTCTGCCCACCATCCCGCACCGACTCGTCAGGGTCTCCTGAACCGGGTAACGAACCCGAAGGCGCCGGGGTTACGCGGGCGCGATCGGCGCGTCGAGGTCACCGTAGCCAGTTGGGCAGCAGTTGGGCGAGCCGGCGCACCGCTCGGTGTTGCAGCGCCTTGATGGCGCCTTCGTTGCGACCCATCCTCGCGGCCGTCTCCGCCACGGACAAGCCCTGGATGAAGCGGAGGGTGATGCACTCCCGCTGGTCGTCACCCAGTTGGCGCACGCAGCGGAGCAGCTCGGCGTTGGCCGCGTCGGTCAGCACCTCCTGCTCCGGGCCGCTCGCGACCTCGCGGTTGTCCGCCAGCTCGGCCGTGGTGACCTCCAGCCGGTAGCGGCTGGACTTCACGTGGTCGAAGACGATGTTGCGGGCGATCGTGACGAACCACGCGCCCACGTCCCGACCCTGGTAGCTGATGGACCCGATGCTGCGCAGCGCGCGCAGGAACGTCTCGCTCGTCACGTCCTCGGCGAGGGTCCGGTCACCGACCCGGAACAGCACGTACCGGTACACCACGTCCACGTACCGGTCGTAGAGCGCGCCGAACGCGTCCGTGTCGCCCGACTGGGCGGCACGCACGAGGTCCCACGGCTCTCCCGCCGCGTCGGTCTCCACGCTCTCGATCGTGCTGGACCGCCCTCCAGTGCTCCACACCGCGCGGAGCCTCCGGTTGGTACCGACGGTGTTCTCGCGTGCCCTGGCGCTCATCGGCTCGCGGCACCTCCACAGAGTCGCCGTCCGGGCAGCATACGTGTTGTTACTCCGTAGTAGGTAGCGGCAACTGGTCTCCAGTCCGCGACGCGTTCGGAGGCACTGCGTGACGCCGCCCACGCGTGACAGACTGCGCGGAGGCCGCTGTCGTTCCCCAGGAGGTCGACTTGACCGCTTCCGCACGCAACGTCGCCGACCTGGTTCGCGCCTCCGCGCACCGTGGACCCAAGCACGTGGCACTGGTGGATGTCACGACTGCGAATAGTTACACCTGGGCCGAATTCGACTCGTTCGTGGATCGCGAGGCGCACCGGTTGGTGGACGCGGGGGTCGAACCCGGTGACCGGGTCGTGGTGCGGATGCCCACCGGCGTCGCGTTCTGCGCGGCCGTGTTCGGCGTGCTGCGCGCCGGCGGCGTGCTGGTGCCCGCCGGGCCCGGCCAGCCCGCCCGCGAACTCCAGCGGCTGGTCGCCGACAGCGGCGCCCGGCTGCTGGTCGGCGAGGGCGCGGGTGCGGACGTCGAGGTGCTGGGCCCGCCCGTGTTGGCGCCCGGCGAGCCGTTCGAGGCGGTCGGCGCGGGCGAGGACCTGGCGGTGCTCGGGTACACGTCCGGGACCTCGGGGGTGCCGCGCGGCGCGATGCTGTCGCACCGGGCGCTGCTGGCGAACGTCGACCAGTGCGGCGCGCTGCGGCCCGCGCCCGTCACGGCGGGCGACCGGGTGCTGCTCGCGCTGCCGCTGTTCCACGTGTACGGGCTGGGGCCGGGGCTGCTCCAGGTGGCCGGCGCGGGCGCGACGGGCGTGCTGCTGGAGCGGTTCCACCCCGACGGCGCGCTGACCGCCATCCGCGAGCACCGCGTGACCGCGGTGGTCGGCGTGCCGCCGATGTACCAGGCGATCCTCGCCCAGCCGGTGCAGCGGCTGCGGGAGGACCTCGCGACCGTGCGCCTGTTCACCTCGGGCGCCGCGCCGCTGGCGGTCGGGCTGCTGGACGCGATGCGGCAGGCCGTCGGGCTGCCCGTGTACGAGGGCTACGGCCTGACCGAGACCGGGCCGGTGCTGACGTCGACCCTGGTCGGCGGGCTGCCCAAGGCGGGTTCGGTCGGCTGGCCGCTGCCGGGCGTCGAGCTGCGGCTGGTCGACACCGACGGCCGTCCGCTCGACCCGGACGAGGACGAGCCGGGCACCGGGCTCGTCGCCGCCCGCGGGGACAACCTGTTCAGCGGCTACTGGCCGGACGGCGCGCACGGGCCGGACGCGGACGGCTGGTTCCGCACCGGCGACGTCGGGTACCTCGACGAGGACGGCGACCTCCACCTGGTGGACCGGGCCGGCGACCTGATCATCGTCAACGGCTTCAACGTGTACCCGCACGAGGTGGAGCAGGTGGTGTGCGAGCTGGCCGGCGTCGCGGAGGCGGCGGCGGTCGGCGTGCCGGACCCGCGGGCCGGGGAGTCGGTGAAGGTCGTGATCGTGCTCGACGAGGGCGCGGTGCTGACGGAGGACGCGGTGCGGGACCACTGCGCCGACCGGTTGGCCAAGTTCAAGGTGCCGGCGGTGGTGGAGTTCGCCTCCGCGTTGCCGCACTCGCCGACGGGGAAGCTGGCGCGGGCGCGGTTGCGGTTGCCGCTGGGGTGAGTGCGCGGCGCTCGGCGAGGTGGTGCGGTGCGGGGTCTGTCCCCCGGCCGGGACAATCGTGGTGTGAGTAGCCATCGCGTGACGTTGTTGAGCCGGGTCGAGTGCCATGCCTGTGAGCAGGCTCGGGCTGACGTGGAGCGGATCTGCGGGGAGTTGGGCGTGCCGTGGGAGGTCGTCGACGTCGATGGCGACCGTGAGTTGCGGGCGGAGTACGGCGACCGCGTGCCCGTGATCCTGGTCGACGGCGACGAACACGGCTACTGGTCGGTAGAGGAAGACCGCCTACGCGCCGCCCTGGCCTGAGGCCCCCTGACCGGGCCTCTCGCCTCCTGGTCCGGCCCGGTCCCACAGTCGAGTGATTTCGGTCAGCCATCCAAGATCGACCCCGTGTGACGCGCTCGCCCTCGATGGCGAGCGCGGCGAGCCGAGGTATCCACTCACCCCGTCGCCCCCTCTTCACTCGTGGGGGGACTTGATGTGGGACCGCACGCGCTCAGCGCCGCGAGGCCGCGTCGGTGCATCGCGGCTCGGTTCCGTCCGATCACGCTCTTCGATCGGACGAAAGCGACCCGCGACGCACCGACTCCCAGGCGGCCGAGCCGCGCGCCGGAGGCGCGCCAATCCAACACAGTCCAACTTTGTGCATACGTTCACAAGCGGTACGGTGGGAGGGTCACTCCGCTGGTGGCGGTGCCCGGCGGGTCAGTGCTTCGGATGTCGAGGAGAGCCAGCGTGGTGGGTCGGCGGGGCGAGGGTGACGAGGTCGTGACCGCCTCCCCGAGGAAGACCGCCGAGCCGTCCGCCGAGTCGCCCGCCGACGTCCGGGAGCGGGCGCGGGCGATTCCCGAGGCGGCGGTCGCCCGGCTCGCGGTGTACCTGCGCGTGCTGTCCGGGATGGTCGAGCAGGGTGTGACGACGATCTCCAGCGAGGAGTTGGCGGGCGCGGCCGGGGTCAACTCGGCGAAGCTCCGCAAGGACCTGTCCTACGTCGGGTCGTACGGCACGCGGGGCGTCGGGTACGACGTCGAGGTGCTCGTGAGCCACATCGAGCGCATCCTCGGGCTCACCCGGAAGCACTCCGTCGCGGTCGTCGGAATCGGTAATCTTGGTCACGCGCTGGCGAACTACGGAGGGTTCCCGAGCCGGGGTTTCCCGGTCGCCGCGCTGTTCGACATCGACCCGGACCTGACCGGCGTGCCGGTAGGCGGCATACCGGTCAACCACATCGACGACATCACGTCCGTCTGCGCCGAGCGCGAGGTCTCGATCGGCGTCATCGCGACGCCGCCGCAGGCCGCCCAGGCCGTCTGCGACCGTTTGGTATCCGCCGGAGTCCAGTGCATCCTGAACTTCGCACCCGTCGTACTCCAAGTGCCGGACTACGTCGAGGTGCGGAAGGTCGACCTGGCGGTCGAGATGCAGATCCTGTCGTTCCACGTCGCGCGACGGGCTGACGAGGCCGCCGGCGACGTCGTCAACGGTGTCGGTGTGGACGGGGTGGTGATTCGCCCGTGATCGTGCGGGTAGTGAGCCGAACGGCTCCGCTGGACGCGTCGGCCGGCCCGACCACGGGCGCGGTGCGGGCATGAGCGTCCTCGTCGTCGGGCTGTCCCATCGCACCACACCGGTCCCCGTGCTGGAGCGCGTCGCCGTCGCCGACTCCGACGCGGGCAAGCTGCTCGACCAGCTGCTGAAGGCGCCGAGCGTGTCCGAGGCCGTGCTGCTCTCGACCTGCAACCGGGTCGAGGTGTACGCGGTCGTCGAGACGTTCCACGGCGGCATGAACGAGGTCGTGGAGGTGCTCGCCCGGCAGGCAGGCGCGGAGCCCTCCGACCTGTTCGAGCACCTGTACGTGCACTACTCGGCCGCCGCCGTCGAACACCTGTTCTCCGTCGCGGGCGGCCTGGACTCGATGGTGGTCGGCGAGGCCCAGATCCTGGGTCAGCTGCGGTCCGCGTACAACCGCGCGGACGGCGCGGGCGTCGTCGGCCGCACCCTGCACGAGCTGGTCCAGCAGGCGCTGCGGGTCGGGAAGCGGGTGCACACCGACACCGGCATCGACCACGCGGGCGCGTCCGTGGTGTCCGAGGCGCTGTCCGACGCGGCCGAGGCGCTGGGCGGCCTCGCGGGCAGGCGGGCGCTGATCGTGGGCGCGGGCTCGATGGGGGGCCTGGCCGCCGCGCACCTGCGCCGCGCGGGCATCGGCGAGGTCGTGATCGCCAACCGGACCGCCGCCAACGGCGCGCGGCTCGCGACCGCCCTGGAGGCCGACGGCGTCACCGCCCGGTCCACCGGCCTCGCGGACCTGGTGACCGAGATCGCGCTGGCCGACGTGCTGTTCGCCTGCACCGGCTCGGTGGACACCGTGGTGGGCGCGGAGCTGATCGGCGACCGCGAGCCCGGTCGCCCGCTGGTCGTGTGCGACCTGGGCCTGCCCAAGGACGTCGACCCGGCCGCCGCGCTGCTGTCCGGCGTGCGCGTGGTCGACCTGGAGACCCTCCAGCGCAGGCTGTCCGACGCCCCCACGGGCCAGGACGCGCTGCGCGCGGCGGAGATCGTGGCCGAGGAGGTCCGCGCCTACCTGGCCGGGCAGCGCTCGGCCGAGGTCACGCCCACCGTCACGGCGCTGCGCAAGCGGGCCGCCGAGGTCGTGGACGCGGAGCTGCTGCGGCTGGACTCGCGGCTGCCCTCGCTCGACGGCGCGGTCCGCGACGAGCTCGCCAAGACCGTGCGCCGCGTGGTCGACAAGCTCCTGCACACGCCGACGGTGCGGGTCAAGGAGCTGGCCGCCGCGCCGGGCGGCGACGGCTACGCCGAGGCGCTGCGCGAGCTGTTCGGCCTCGACCCGCAGGGGCCGGCCGCCGTCAGCACACCCCATTCGACGCGAACCAAAGGTGAGAAGCGGTGAACCGCACCCTGAGGATCGGCACGCGCGGCAGTGCGTTGGCACTCGCGCAGACCGGTCACGTGGCCGACGCGCTGCGCGCCGCCGGCGCCGACGTGGAAATCGTGACGATTTCCACGCCCGGTGACCGGTCGTCCGCGCCGATCGCCGAGATCGGCATCGGGGTGTTCACCTCGGCGCTGCGCGACGCGCTGGCCAACGGCGAGATCGACGTCGCCGTCCACTCGTTCAAGGACCTGCCCACCGCGCGCGACCCGCGCCTGGCGCCGGCCGCCGTGCCGCCCCGCGAGGACCCGCGCGACGCGCTCGTCGCCCGCGACGGCCTGACCCTGGGCGAGCTGCCCGTCGGGTCGAAGGTCGGCACCGGCTCGCCGCGCCGCGCGGCGCAGCTGGCGGCGCTGGGCCTGGGCATCGAGGTCGTCGCGTTGCGCGGCAACGTCGACACCCGCATCCGCAAGGTGACCGACGGCGAGCTGGACGCCGTCGTGCTGGCCCGCGCCGGGCTCACCCGGCTCGGCCGCGCGGGTGAGATCACCGAGACCTTGGAGCCGATCCAGATGCTCCCCGCGCCCGCCCAGGGCGCGCTCGCTGTGGAGTGCCGGGTCGACGACGTCGACACCGAGCACCTCCTCCAGTCCACTCTGGACGATTCGGCCAGCAGGGCCGCTGTCACCGCCGAGCGGGCCTTGCTGGCCAGGCTCGAAGCGGGGTGCAGCGCGCCGGTCGGCGCACTGGCCGATGTGGTGGAAGACCTTGACGACCAGGGAGCGGCAGTCCTCCGCCTGTCCCTGCGCGGGGTCATGGCGACGGAGGACGGCGACCTCCTCCGTGCGTCCGCCACCGGTGACTTGACCGCAGCAGAGGAACTCGGCCGCGCGCTGGCCGTCGAGTTGCTCGACCTCTCCGGCCTCGCCGCAGCGCGGTCGGAGGGGCGTAGTTGATGGGGAGTGCCCTGATGACCCGCGCACGCAAGACCCCCGGCCGCGTCGCCTTCGTGGGCTCCGGCCCCGGCGACACCGGCCTGCTCACGTGCCGTGCCCGTGACCTGCTCGCCAAGGCGGAGCTGGTGGTGACGGACCCGGACGTGCCGTCCGAGGTGGTCGCCCTCGTCCCGGACGGCGTGGAGGTGCGGCCCGCGGTCGGTGACCCGGCCGACGTGGCGAAGGACCTGGTGGCCGAGGCGAAGAACGGCCACGCCGTGGTCCGGCTGGTGGCGGGCGACCCGCTGACGCTGGACTCCGTGGTGAAGGAGGCGCACGCCGTCTCCCGCACGACGATCGCGTTCGACGTGGTGCCGGGCGTCCCGGCGGGTACCGCGGTGCCCGCGTACGCGGGCGTGGCGCTGGGCGCCGTGCACACCGAGGCCGACGTCCGGGGCGTCACCGACTGGGCGAGCCTGGCCTCCGCGCCCGGCACGCTCGTCCTGCACGCCACCGGCGGGCACCTCGCCGAGGCCGCGTCCTCGCTGGTGGAGAACGGCGTCGCGCCGCAGACCCCGGTCGCGGTGACCGCCGACGGCACCGGGTTCGGGCAGCGCACCGTGGACACCACGCTGGCGTCGCTGGCCGCCGACGCGGGCGACCTGGGCGGCCCGCTGGTCGTCACGGTCGGCAGCGCCGTCGCCGGCCGCGCCAAGCTGTCGTGGTGGGAGTCGCGCGCCCTGTACGGGTGGCGGGTGCTCGTGCCGCGCACCAAGGAGCAGGCGGGCGCGATGAGCGACCGGCTGCACTCGCACGGCGCGATCCCGGTGGAGGTGCCGACCATCTCGGTCGAGCCGCCGCGCAGCCCGGCGCAGATGGAGCGCTCGGTCAAGGGCCTGGTCGACGGCCGCTACCAGTGGGTGGTGTTCACCTCGACCAACGCCGTGCGCGCGGTGTGGGAGAAGTTCCGCGAGTTCGGGCTGGACGCGCGGGCGTTCTCCGGCGTGAAGATCGCCTGCGTCGGCGAGTCGACGGCGGCCAAGGTGCGGTCGTTCGGGATCATCCCCGAGCTGGTGCCGTCCGGCGAGCAGTCGTCGGAGGGCCTGCTGGCCGACTTCCCGCCGTACGACGACATCCTGGACCCGGTGGACCGGGTGCTGCTGCCGCGCGCCGACATCGCCACCGAGACCCTGGCGGCGGGCCTGCGGGACCGGGGCTGGGAGATCGACGACGTGACGGCCTACCGCACGGTGCGCGCCGCGCCGCCGCCCGCCGACACCCGCGAGATGATCAAGTCCGGCGGGTTCGACGCGGTGTGCTTCACCTCGTCGTCCACGGTCCGGAACCTGGTCGGCATCGCGGGCAAGCCGCACGCCCGCACGCTCGTCGCGTGCATCGGGCCGCAGACGGCCGAGACGGCGCGCGAGTTCGGCCTGCGGGTCGACGTGCAGCCGGAGGACGCCAACGTGCCCGCCCTGGTGGACGCGCTGGCCCAGCACGCGGCCCGGCTGCGGGCGGAGGGCGCGCTGCCCCCGCCCCGCAAGACCAAGCGCCTGCGCAGGAGCTGAGGGGATTGTCGGCCGCCCGCGGTCAGGCACCCCCGCCGGTGCGGTCGCGTCGGTCGTCCGGTGCCGGTTCCGCGTCGATCACGCTTTTCGATCGACGCGGAACCCGCGGCGGACGACCGACTTCCGGCGACCGCACCCGCCGCGACGGAGTCGCGGCAATCGGACACAGTGCGGAACCCGCGGCGGACGACCGACTTCCGGGCGACCGCACCCGCCGCGACGGAGTCGCGGCAATCGGACACAGTGAGGAGTGGCGCTTTGTTCCCCGCCCATCGGCCTCGCCGGTTGCGGACCACGCCCGCGATGCGTCGCCTGGTCGCCGAGACCACCGTGCGCCCGCGGCAGTTGGTGCTGCCGATGTTCGTGAAGGAAGGCGCGGAGGCTCCGGTCGGGATCGCCTCGATGCCCGGCGTCGTCCAGCACACCCGTGAATCGCTGCGCAAGGCCGCCGTGGAGGCCGTGCAGGCCGGTGTCGGCGGCATCATGCTGTTCGGCGTGCCCGCCACCCGTGACGCGGTCGGCTCCGGCGCGACCGACCCGGACGGCATCCTCAACGCCGCCCTGCGCGACCTGCGGTCCGAGCTGGGCGACAGCACCGTGCTGATGTCGGACTGCTGCCTGGACGAGTTCACCGACCACGGCCACTGCGGCCTGCTCACCCCGACCGGCGAGGTGGACAACGACGCCACGCTGGAGGTCTACGGCGAGATGGCGGTCGCGCAGGCCGAGGCGGGCGCGCACCTGGTCGGCCCGAGCGGCATGATGGACGGCCAGATCGGCTTCATCCGCAAGGCGCTCGACGAGTCCGGGCTGAGCGGGACCGGCATCCTGGCCTACTCGGCGAAGTACTCGTCCGCGCTGTACGGGCCGTTCCGGGAAGCGGTGGAGTCGCAGCTCCAGGGCGACCGCAAGACCTACCAGCAGGACCCGGCCAACGCGCGGGAGGCGCTGCGCGAGGTCGAGCTGGACCTCGCCGAGGGCGCGGACGTGGTGATGGTCAAGCCGGCCCTGCCGTACCTGGACGTGGTCCGCGCCGTGCGGGAGATCGCGGACGTGCCGGTCGCGGCGTACCAGATCTCCGGCGAGTACGCGATGGTCGAGGCCGCCGCCCGCAACGGGTGGATCGAGCGCGAGCGGACCGTGCTGGAGACCCTGACGTCGATCCGGCGCGCGGGCGCGGACATCGTGCTCACCTACTGGGCGGTGGAGGCGGCGCGGTGGCTGGACCGGGAGTGACCCCGCCGCGGCTGGTCGACCTGTCGCGCCGGCTGTGGATCGCCGGCGCGGTGGTCGGCCTCGGCCGGTTCCTGGTGCAGCTGGCCGACCGGGAGCTGCTGATCACCCAGCTGCGCGAGCAGCAGCCGGGGCTGAGCCAGGACGACCTGGACGCGGCGGTGTCCGGCGGCGTCCTGTTCGGCCTGCTGCTGGGCGGGCTGCTGGTCCTGGTGTACGCGCTGCTGGCCAACCGGATGGCGGGCGGGCGGAACTGGGCGCGGATCGTGCTGACCGTGTTCGGTTCGGTCGGCATCTTCCTCGGCGTGGTGCGCCTGATCGCGGTCGGCTCGGGCCTGGCGACGGCGTTCAACCTGGTCATCAGCCCGGTGGACGTCGTGTTCGGCGTCGTCACGATGGCCATCGACTCGGTGGCGCTGGTGCTGATGTACCTGCCATCGGTTTCCGGGTACTTCCGATCACAGCGGGCTGTCAGCGGTGGACCACCACAGGTAGCTAACGGATTGTGATTTCCGGTCGACGCGGGCCGCTCGCGCTCATACGGTCCGCGCATGACCACTCCTCCTCACGACCCGTACGGCCAGCAGGGCGGCTACCAGCAGCAGCCCGGTGGCCAGTTCCAGCCGGGCCATCCCCAGCAGGGGCACCCGCAGCAGGGTCACCCCCAGCAGGGCTACCCGCAGCAGCCGGGCTACCCGCCCCAGGCGCCGCCGCTGTCACCGGGTGAGCTGAACCGCCCGGCGCGGCCCAAGTCCGTCGACACGGCGTTCCTGCTGTGGATGATCGGCGCGGGCGTCGGCATCGTGTCGACCATCTTCAGCTTCCTGACCGCCGAGGCGCTCGCCAAGGCGACGGCCGAGAAGATCCTGGGCCGCGACGTCGACTCCCAGCTGGTCGCGTCGGCCGAGCCGTCCTACGGCAGCGCGATCTTCAGCCTGGTGCTGTTCGCGCTGTGGATCGTGGTCGTGTTCCAGATGCGCAACGGCGCGAACTGGGCGCGCATCGTCCTCACCGTGCTGGGCGCGCTGGGCATCCTGGGCGGCCTCTTCGGGCTGTTCGCGATCGGCCTGCTGTTCAGCATCGGCTTCCTCGGCGCGATCCAGGCGCTGCTCAGCGTCGTCCAGCTGGTCATCACCATCGGCGCGCTGGTCTTCATGTTCAAGTCGGACGCCAACTACTACTTCAAGGCGAGCTGACCGGCCGCCCGGCCGCCGTCCACCCGCCCGCGGTGGGCGGCGGGAGGTCGGGGCGGCGTCGCCCGCCCCGGTGGAAGGGGTCGGCCCCCCGCTGCAAATCGGGGGGCCGGAACCGACGCTCATCCGGGTCGACAGACTCGGTCGGCACTGGTAACTATGCACGGACATCGCTCCGGTCCACCCACATCCGTGTACCGTTCGGTCTGACACGATCTGACGGTCGGAGGTCGTGATGCGCTCCGCGTCGGCCGCCTTGGACGAGCTGTACACCGAGCTGCGCTCCCTGCACCGCACGGCGGGCGAGCCGAGCACGCGGGTGGTGTCGCGCCGCAGCGGCGGGCGGATCAGCCACGACACGGTCCACCGCCTGCTGCGCAGGCAGGCCGAGACCACCGCGCCCCGGTGGGCCACCCTGGACGCCCTCGTGACGGCGCTGGAGGGCGACCGCGAGCACTTCCACGCCCTCTGGCGGCGGTGCCGGGACACGGAGAACCCCGTCGCCCCGCCCGGACCGCGCCCGGCCCGACCGGCCGCCGCGCCCGCGCTCGGCTACACGGTGTCGCTGCCCCGGTACGACGCCGGGTGGCCGGTCGGCAGCCTGCTCGGCCGGCTGACCGACGGCCCGCGGCAGGAGCTGCTCAACATCGGCTCGGTCGTGCGCTACCCGCCGGACCGCGAGGTCATCCAGCAGGGCGCGGTCGACACCCACGCCCTGCTGCTGCTGGAGGGCTTCGTCAAGGTCCTCGTCACGGACGAGGCGGGCCGCCGGGCGCTGGTCGCGGTCCAGGGCGTCGGCGACCTGGTCGGCGAGCTGTCCGCCCTGGACGGAGGCCCCCGGTCGGCGACCGTCGTGACCTGCGGCGACGTGCTCGCGAGGCTGATACCCGGCGGGGAGCTGAACGGCTTCCTGCAACGGCGCGGCGACGTCCTGGTGGAGCTGACGCGGCAGCTCGCCGGCCGGCTGCGGACCGCCGAGCAGGGGCGTCGCGACCAGGTCAGCCTGTCGTCCGGACGCCGGCTGGCCAGGGTGCTGGTCGCCCTGGTGGCGCAGATCGGCGAGGAGGTCGACGGGCGCCGGGTGCTCAGGGTGCCGCTGACCACCGGCGAGCTGGCCTCCCTGGCGGGTACGAGCCGGCTCACCGCGAAGAGGGTGCTGGCCGACCTCGTCGCCGCGGGGGTCGTCGCCCACAGGCACCGCGACCTGTGCGTGGTCGACCTGGACGCCCTGCGCGTTTCCGCCGGGCTGGACCCGCTCGACCCGACTTCCCTTCCCACGGGGTCGTGGAGTGCGCCAAGATGAGGTGCCCCGGTGCCGCGCGGGTCACGGCAACCCCACCGCCTGCAAACGGTGGGCGTGCCCGGTCGTCGCCGGGACGCGTCAGAAGTCTCATCCGGGTCGACGCTCGAAAGGTGGCTGCTCCCGTGTCCAGCTCCCCAGACGGCTCCGCGCTGTCCGCTTGTGCCGCTTGGCCGGTCCCGTTACGCCTCGGCGTGGTGGTCCTCGTCGTCACGGTCATCGCGATCGTCATCACCGCCGCCTCCGGCGTCGACCTCGCGGTCGCCGTCGGCGCGGCGACGGCGCTCGCCACGTCCGCGGTGACGGTCGACCGGTACCTCGGTCGCCGCAGGTGACGCCACCGGTGACGCCGCGCCGCTGACGCGCGCGTGACACCGGCCACGCGAGGTCGCCGGTCGCCGCCTGTCGCGGTGGACAGCGACCTTGCGTGGTTCTAGCGTTTCGCGATGTGACCACCCCCCAGGAACCCGACGGCCCGCGGCAGCCGCAGCAGCCGCACATCCCACCGCCACCTCCGCTGAGCGAGTCCGAACTCCAGGGCGCGGCGCACCCCGGCGGCCACGCGCTGCCGGTGCCGAAGGAGGTCCGCGTCTCCTTCTGGATCTGGATCGCGGGCGCCGTGCTGTCGGTGGTGGGCTCGCTGTACGCGCTGACGCAGCGCGACGAGATCGCCGACGTGCTGCGCCGGCAGCCGAACGCCTCCGAGCTGTCGCCCGAGCAGTTCGACGCGGCCGTCACCACGTCGGTGCTGTTCGCGGTCGTCCTCGGCGTCGTGTTCGCCGGGCTCTACGTGCTGTTCGCGTTCAAGGCGCGGGCCGGGCGGAACTGGGCTCGGGTCGTGCTGACCGTGCTGACCGCGCTCGGGCTGCTGTCCACCCTGTTCGGCGCTTCGGTCTCCGGCCTGTTCACGTCCCTGATCAGCGTCGTCGCCGTCGTGCTGCTGTACCTGCCCAACTCGAAGGCGTACTTCGACGCGGTGAAGCGGGCCGGGTGACCGGACCCGCGCCGTCCGTCCGGGCGGCGGTGGCGCTGTGGTGCGCGCTCGGGGTGTTCGGCGTGCTCGCCGCGGCCTACCCGTGGGCGCGGCGGGCCGCGCTGGACGAGGCCGCCGTCCGCGACGGGTTGCCCGCCTCGGACGTGACGGCGCTGCTGGTGCGCCTGACGGTGGTCGCCGCGGTGTTCGGGGTCGCCTACGCGCTGCTCGCCCGGACCCTGTGGCGGCGCGGGCGGTGGGCGCGGCACGCGCTCACCGCGGTCGCCGCGGTGCACGTGCTGTGGCTCCTGCTGACCCGCTCCGCCGGGCCGAACCTGGTCGTGGTGGTGCTCATCGCCATCGGACTGGTGTTCACCTGGCGGCGCGGTACGGCACAGTGGGTGAAGCAGCACTAGCTTCCCCCACCGGAGAACCGCCATGTCCGAGCCGGACCCGTTCGCCTCGCCGTTCCACCACGTCCGACTGCCGGGGCAGACGAGCGCGCCGACGCCGCCCGGCTACGCCGGCCACCCCGGCCTACCGATGCCCGCGGTGGATCCCCGCGCGCTGCCGCCGCCCCGGCCGCTCGCGCTGACGACCGCGTCCTGGTCCTGGCTCGCGGGCGCGGTGCTGGTGGTCTTCGGGCTGCCCGCCCTGTTCTTCGCCGGCGGCGACGCGTTCGCCGACGAGCTGTACAACGGGTCGAGGGACGACCCGGAACCGCTGACGCGGACCGAGGCCGAGTTCGGCGCGCGGTTCACGCCGGTGCTGTTCGGGCTCGGGTTCGCCGTGCTCGCGGTGCCGTTCGTGCTCGCGGCGCTGAAGCTGCGCTCCGGCCGCGACTGGGCGCGCGTGCTGCTCGCGGCGCTGGGCGTCCCGGCGCTGCTGTTCGGGCTGTTCATGCTGATCAGCTTCACGTCGGGGGTCGCGCCGTACGTGCCCTCGCCGGTCGGCCTCGCCTGGGTCGCGCTGTTCCTGGTGTCGGTCGTCGCGGGCTTCGTGGCGATGTTCCTCCCCGCGTCGAACCACCACGTGAGGGCGGTGCGCTCCCGGTGACCCAGCAGCCGTTCGACCCGTTCGAGCAGCCCCTGCGGCCGGTGGACCTGCCGCGGCCGGGGGCGCGGCAACCCGTCGGCTACCCGGGCGGGATGCGGGGCGTCGACCAGCGCACGACGGCGTTCAAGCGGCCCGGCGCGGTGTTCGCGGCGTTCGTGTGCTGGCTGCTCGCGGCCCTGGCGTGGCCGCTCGGAACCGTGGTGCGGGCGCTCGCGGAGGACGGCTCGCTCGGCACGTTCGGCGGGGTGATGACGCTGTTCGGCACCGGCTGCCTGGCCGTCGGCGGGGTGTGCGGCGCGATCGCCTTCCTGGGCGGCGACCACACCGCGCGGATCGCGCTGTGCGGCGGGCACCTGGTGGTCGGCATCCTGGCGGTGGCGGCGGTGGTCCTCGCGGCGCGGGACGGCACCGCCGAGCCCGCGTCCTGGGCGGTCATCGTGCTGCGCCTGGTGCTGCCCGCGGCGGCGGCCGTGCTGAGCTTCCTGCCGGGCACGCGGCACCACTTCGCGGGGAGCCCCGGCTAGTGGACCAACCAGTCCTGTACGCCGAACCCGGCGCGTCCTGGTGGCCGCTGCTGTGGGGACCGCTGTTCGCGCTGCTCGGGTTCGGCGTGGAGGCGCTGACCGGCGCCGCGTGGCCCACGTTGTGGCTGCTCGTGGCCGTGGCGCTGTTCGTGCCGAGCGCCCTGTGGGTGCAGGGCAGGCGGCGGGTCCACGGGGTGCGCCTGACGCCGGTCGCGCTGCACCAGGGCCGCGAGGAGCTGCCGCTGCGCGACATCGCCGAGGTGTCCGGTGTGGAGCCGCGCGCGGGCGCGCGGGTGCTCGGCGGCGGCTGGGCGCTGCCGCGCGGCGCCGACCCCGTGCCGATCCGGCTGGTGGACGGCACGGTGGTCCTCGGCTGGGCGCGGGACGCCGACGCCCTGCGCGCGGCCCTCGACCGGCTGCTCGCGCCCGAGGCGTCGTGACCGGCGCGACCGTGAGAGGCTGACCACGTGAGCGCTGCACCCGCCGTCGACACCCCCGCCACACCGGCGCCCCGGTTGCACCAGCCCGCCCGCGCCCTCGTCGCGGTCGGCGAGGTGCTGGCCGCCGCGGCGCTGGTCGCCCTCGCGGTCTGGTGCTGGCACCGGGGCGTGCTGCGGTACAGCTACCCCGTCGACGGCCGCGCCCCGCTGGAGTCCACCCGGTACCTCGGCAACTGGATCGGCGGCGCCGTGGGGCTGGGCACGGCGGCCGGCGCGCTGCTGCTCGACGCCGCCCGGCAGACCCTGCTCGCGGTCGGGACCCGTGGTCGGGAGCAGGGCGCCGAACCGGACGTGTGAGACTGGACCTCGTGACTTCCACGCGATCCCAGGCACTGTTCGAGCGCGCGGCGGCGGTGATCCCCGGTGGCGTCAACTCGCCCGTGCGCGCCTTCCACTCGGTCGGCGGCACGCCCCGGTTCATGGTGCGCGGCGAGGGCCCGCACCTGTGGGACGCCGACGGCAACCGGTACGTGGACCTGGTGTCCTCGTGGGGGCCGATGATCCTCGGCCACGCCCACCCGGAGGTCGTGGAGGCCGTCCGCCGGGCCGCCGTCCACGGGCTGTCGTTCGGCACGCCGACCGAGGGCGAGGTCGAGCTGGCCGAGGAGATCATCGGCCGCGTCGCGCCGGTCGAGCAGGTGCGGCTGGTCAACTCCGGCACCGAGGCCACGATGAGCGCGATCCGCCTCGCCCGCGGGTTCACCGGCCGGCGCAGGGTGGTCAAGTTCGCGGGCTGCTACCACGGCCACGTGGACGCGCTGCTCGCCCAGGCGGGCTCCGGCGTCGCCACCCTCGGCCTGCCCACCTCGCCCGGTGTCACCGGCGCGCAGGCCGCCGACACCCTCGTGCTGCCCTACAACGACCTCGACGCCGTGCGGGCCGCGTTCGCCGAGCACCCCGACGAGATCGCGTGCGTGATCACCGAGGCGGCGGCGGGCAACATGGGCGCGGTCGCCCCGAAGCACAACGCCGAGCTGCGCGAGCTGTGCCACGCCCACGGCGCGCTGCTGATCATGGACGAGGTGATGACCGGGTTCCGCGTGTCCCGGTCGGGCTGGTTCGGCCTGGAGAACGTGCCGGGCGACCTCTACACGTTCGGCAAGGTCATGTCCGGCGGCCTGCCCGCCGCCGCGTTCGGCGGGCGCGCCGACGTGATGGCCAGGCTGGCCCCCGCCGGCCCCGTCTACCAGGCGGGCACGCTGTCCGGGAACCCCGTCGCCGTCGCGGCCGGCCTGGCGACGCTGCGCGCCGCCACCGACGACGTCTACCTCGCCCTGGACGCCAACGCGTCCCGGCTCGGCGCGCTGTTCACCACGGCCCTGACCGACGCGGGCGTGCCGCACCGCGTGCAGTACGCGGGCAACCTGGTCAGCGTCTTCTTCGCCGAGGACGAGGTCACCGACTACGCGGGCGCGCAGGCCGCGCAGACCTGGCGCTTCCCGCCGTTCTTCCACGCGCTGCTGGAGCGCGGCGTCTACCCGCCGCCGAGCGCGTTCGAGGCGTGGTTCGTCAACGCCGCCATGACCGAGGAGGACTTCGCGGTGCTCGCGGACGCCCTGCCCCACGCCGCCCGCGCGGCCGCGGAGGCGACGAGGTGACGAGGATCTCCGCTGGTGGCGGCGGCAGCCGGACCGTGGTGCACCTGCTCCGCCACGGCGAGGTGCACAACCCGACCGGCATCCTGTACGGCCGGCTGCCCGGCTTCAAGCTCTCCGAGCGCGGCCAGAAGCAGGCGCTGATCGTCGCCGAGCACCTGAACGACCACGACATCGCGCACGTCGTCGCGTCACCGCTGGACCGGGCGCAGCAGACGGCCGCGCCGATCGCCGACTCGCACCGGCTGGAGCTGGCCACCGACCACCGGCTGATCGAGGCGGACAACCGGTTCGAGGGCCTGAAGGTCGCGGTCGGCGACGGGGCGCTGCGCTCGCCCAGGCACTGGCCGAAGCTGGTCAACCCGTTCCAGCCGTCCTGGGGCGAGCCGTACCTGGAGATCGCGCACCGGATGCTGGGCGCGGTGCAGCGGGCCCGCGCGGCGGCCGAGGGCCACGAGGCGGTGTGCGTGTCGCACCAGCTGCCGATCTGGACGCTGCGCCGCTTCCTGGAGGGCAAGCGCATGTGGCACGACCCGCGCCGCCGGGAGTGCTCGCTGGCCTCGCTGACGAGCCTGGTGTTCGAGGGCGAGGAGCTGGTGCGCCTCGTCTACACCGAGCCGGCGGGCGCGACCAGCCCACGGGTGACCGGCGCATGAAGCGGCTCCTGCTCGTGCTGCTGCTGGTGGTCGCGGGCTGCTCGACCGGGGGCGACGCGGTGGTGGCCGGCTCGGAGTTCCAGCTCGTCGCGCCCGCCGGCCAGGTCCGCATCCGCTACGACGGCGACCAGCGCAAGGTCGTGAAGGGCCTCACCGGTCCCTCGGTGATGGACGAGGGCAGGACCATCAGCTTGGACGACTACGCGGGCAAGGTCGTGGTGGTCAACCTGTGGGGCTCCTGGTGCCCGCCGTGCCGCACCGAGGCGCCGGAACTCCAGAAGGTGCAGGACGAGGCAGGCCCGCTGGGCGTGCAGGTGCTGGGCGTGAGCGTGAAGGAGTCGTCGGCCGACGCGCCGCGCGACTTCATGAGCAACCGGAAGCTGGGCTACCCGTCGATCTATGACGAGTCGGGTCGTTCGCTGCTGGTGTTCAAGGGCCTGCCGCCGAACACCGTGCCTTCGACCTTCGTGCTGGACAAGCAGCACCGGGTGGCGGCGGCGTTCCTGGTCGGCGTGATCGCGTCGGACCTGGAACCGCTGGTCAAGGAACTCGCGGCCGAGACCTGAGCCTGACCACTGAGGCAGAGGCCGAGGCGTAGGTTCTTGATCTCCCTGAAGTGGGACTTGCCTTCTGTGCTTTGGAGCAGCGGGACCACAGCAGGGTGAGCACGGCGGCGGGGTGACCGGAGGGTACGCAGGTCTTCGATGGTCGTCGGGGACGCCAAGCAGCAGGACCACCCCATCGTTGTGACCCGGTGCGTGGCCGCGACCCCCTGTCGGTTCGGCGGATTTGTACCCGATCGATGGGGTGGTCGTTGTGCGTGGTGTTCCCGACGACCGTCCAAGACTTGCTGGGCTTCCGGGCGCGTTGGGTGCGTGCTCACCCTGCTGTGGTGGCGTTGCGTAGAAAGACTTGAAGGGCTTCCGAGCCGCGGGGATGGAAGAGCTTCGAAGATGGGGCGTTTTAGCGGAGTTCGGGGATTTCCTCCTTGAAGGCGGCGATCATGGCGTCCCGGCCGATGAGGTTGAACTCGCGGCCCAGGGTGCGCATGATCGAGTTCTCCGTTGGCCGGTACAGGCCGCGCTTGTAATACCGGCTGCCCTCGTAAGCGCCGACCGTGCCGCCGTCCGGTGAGACCCGGCCCAGGTAGGCCGACCACTTCCCGCCGGTCGGGTCGGCCGTCGCGTTCGGTTCCGACGGCTCGGCGCCGGTGTACCGGTCGTACGGGTAGTCGTACTCGTCGGCCAGCCCGCCGATGGAGTGGCCGAGCTCGTGCACGACGATCTGGCCCGCCTGCTCGTTGGCCCCGGACGCCGTGGCGACCCCGCCGCCCGCCCCGCCGTACTTGGCGGTGTTGCCCAGGGCGACGACCTGGTCCGCCCCCGGCGCGAGCGCGCCGAATCGACCCGCCTTGGTCTGGTCCACGCACAGCAGCCGCTCGGTGCTCGGGTCGCGGCCCTGGCACCAGAAGCCCATGTCGAGGGCGGTGTCCTTGGCGGTGCCCAGGACCGGGTCGTGGTCCACACCGGACTCCCTCGACACGACGTCGACCCGCCACACGTTGAAGTACTGCCGGTAGGACTTGAAGGGCTCGACGGCGGCCAGCTCGTTCCACTTGCCCACCGCGTGCTCGTGGTACGCGCCCAGTTCGGACGCGGTGTAGCCGTCGCCGACGAACACCAGGTCGAAGCGCTGGTCCGAAGGGCCGGTCCGCTGGATCGGGACGACGTCGGCGACCACCTCGGACGGCACCGCCGCGGTGCCCGCCGCGACCGGGACGGCGGTGCGGGTGATGGTGCCGTCGGGCGAGAACACCTCCCGCCACTCGACGGGCGGCTCGGCCGCGCCGCCGGGCGCGGGCGCGGTGGCGGCGACGAGGGCGGCGACCAGGACCGGCAGCGTCAGACGGCGTGCGCGCATGGTGTGACGCTATGAAGTGCGTCACTCACCCGCAAGGGTGGAAGGTCGGGTTCCGCCGACCGCCGGACCGGGTTACGCCGGAACCGCCCGTCACGCCGCGATCCGCGGCAGTGACGCAGGTCGCCCCTAAGGGAGTCCGGTGGGCGGCTCTCAGGACGCCGTACCTACGCTGTTCGTCGTGAACGCGACCACCGAGCTTGCCTTGTCCGGCCCGCTCGTGCTGGCCGCCGGCGTGGCCGTGCTCGCCGGTGCGCTCTCGTTCGCCTCCCCGTGCGTGGTGCCCCTGGTGCCCGGCTACCTCGCCTACCTGGCGGGCCTCGTCGGCGCGGAGGCGCCTGCCGTCGAGGCGGGCGAGGACCGCAGGGCCGGGCGGTGGCGGGTCGCCGGCGCGGCGTTGCTGTTCGTGCTGGGCTTCACGATCGTGTTCGTCCTGACGTCGTTCGTCGTCCTGGGCCTGTCCACGACCCTCTACTTCGAGGCCGACGTGTTCCAGCGCATCGGCGGCGTGATCACCATCGCGCTCGGCCTCGTGTTCATCGGCCTCGTCCCGGCGCTCCAGAAGGACGTCCGCCTGCACCGCACGCCGCGCGGCGGCCTGATCGGCGCGCCCCTGCTGGGCGGGGTGTTCGCGCTGGGTTGGACGCCGTGCGTCGGGCCGACGCTCGGCGGCGTGCTGGCCCTGGCGCGCAGCACGGAGGTCGGTTCGGCCACCGCGCGCGGCGCGGTCCTGGTGCTGGCCTACTGCCTGGGCCTCGGCGTGCCGTTCGTGCTGATGGCGCTGGGCGCGCGGTGGGCGGTGCGGGTCACCGGGTGGCTGCGGTCCCACGTCCGCCGGGTGCAGGTGTTCGGCGGCGTGCTGCTGATCGCGGTCGGCGTGGCGCTGGTGACCGGCCTGTGGGGCGAGTTCGTGTTCTGGCTGCGCGACGCCGTGGTCACCGACGTGGAACTGCCGCTCTAGTGCGCGCGGCCCTGGCGTTCCTGCGCAACACGTGGCGCGGCCTCACGGCCATGCGCACGGCGTTGACCCTGCTGTTCCTGCTCGCCCTGGGCGCGCTGCCCGGCGCGCTGCTGCCGCAGCGGTCGCTGAACGCGCAGAAGGTCACCGAGTTCATCGCCGAGAACGGCTGGTGGGGTCGCTTCCTCGACCGGCTCCAGTTCTACGACGTCTACGCCAGCTACTGGTTCTCCGCGGTCTACGTGCTGCTGTTCGTGTCGCTGGTGGGCTGCCTGCTGCCGCGCTCGTGGGAGTACTTCAAGCAGATGCGGGCCAAGCCCGTGCTCACCCCGCGCAACCTGGCCCGGATGCCGCACCACGCCGCGGCGGAACTCGCGCTCACGCCGGAGGCCGTCGTCGCGCGGGCCGGTCGACGCCTCAAGGGCTGGCGGCTGGTCGAGCGCGCGGAGGCGGACGGCGCGCGGACGGTCAGCGCCGAGCGCGGCTTCCTGCGCGAGACCGGGAACCTGGTGTTCCACTTCTCGCTGCTCGGCCTGCTGGTGGCGTTCGCGCTGGGCAAGATGTTCGGCTACGAGGGCCAGGTCATCGTGCAGTCGCAGGGCGGCCAGTTCTGCAACTCCGGGGTGTTCAACTACGACTCCTTCCGCCCCGGCCTGCGCGTCGACGGCACGGACCTGAACCAGTTCTGCGTGAAGGTGGACGACTTCCACGCCACCTACCTGCACAACGGCCAGGCGGAGTCGTTCCGGGCCGACATCGGCCACCAGTCCGGCGCGGACCTGGCGAGCGGCACGTGGCGGCCGTACCCGCTGGAGGTCAACAGCCCGCTGCGCACCGTCGGCGACCGCGTCTACCTGCTCGGCCACGGCTACACGCCGCTGTTCACCGTGACCTTCCCGAACGGCCTCACGCGCACCGGCGCGATCCAGTGGCGGCCGGTGAACGAGGTGACGCTGGCCTCCGAGGGCGCGACCAAGTTCGACCCGCCGGGCGTCACCGACCCCGAGCAGCGCCGCACGAGCCAGCTCGCCATCACCGGCCTGCTCGCGCCCACCGCCGTGTTCCGGGGCGAGCTGCTCGACTCGGCGTTCCCCGAGGCCCGCGACCCGGCGGTGGCGATCGACGTCTACCGCGGCGACCTGGGCACCGACTCCGGGCGCGGCCAGTCGATCTTCTCCATCGACCGGAAGATGGTGCAGGAGGGCAAGCTCGCCAAGGTCGCCCGCAAGAACCTGCGGAAGGACGAGTCCGTCACGCTCGACGACGGCACCGTCATCAGGTTCGACGGCGTGCGCGACTGGGTGTCGCTCCAGGTGTCGCACGACCCGACCCAGGGGTGGGTGCTCGGGTTCTCCGTGCTGGTGGTGCTCGGCCTGGGCGTGTCGCTGTCGGTCAAGCGCCGGCGGGTGTGGGTGCGGGCGACGCCGCAGGAGGACGGGCGTACGGTTGTCGAGGTCGGCGGCCTCGCGCGCACCGACCAGGCCGGGTACGGCGAGGAGTTCACCGCACTGTCCCGCGACCTGCTCAAGGAGGAGAGCTGATGCCGGTCGACACGACGCTGGCGACGTACAGCGACTGGACCTACGGCGCGGCCGTCGCCGTGTACGTGATCGCCGCCGTCCTCTACCTGTGCGAGCAGGCGTTCACCAAGCACAAGGCCAGGGAGCGCGAGCTGGTCGCGTCGGGTCCGCAGGTCGCGGGCACCGCGGAGGACGGCACGTGGCGGCCCGGCCTGGTGGTGCGCGAGCGCCCGTCGCGGGCCGAGCGGCTGGGCCGCATGGGCGTGGCGATGACGCTGCTCGGCGTGGTCCTGCACGGCGCTTCCCTGGTGCTGCGCGGTGTCGCGACCGGACGCGCGCCGTGGGGCAACATGTACGAGTACACGGCGCTGCTGACGTTCGCCGCCGTGGTCGGGTGGCTGGTGCTGACGCGCCTGTTCCCCGTGCGCAGGCTCGGCGGGTTCGTGCTGGTGCCGATCGGCATCCTGATGTTCCTCGGCGGCACCGTGCTGTACGCCGAGGCCGCGCCCGTGCAGCCGGCCCTCCAGTCGTACTGGCTCGTGGTGCACGTGTCGGTGATCTCGGTGTCCAGCGGGCTGTTCCTGCTGCCCGGCGTCGCCAGCGTGCTGTACCTGCTGAAGTCCTCGGGCCGGGCGCGGTTCGCGAAGCTGCCGGACACCGACGTGCTGGACCGCGTGGCCTACCGCGGCACCGTGTTCGCGTTCCCGTTGTTCACGCTGGGGATCATCTGCGGCGCGATCTGGGCCGAGGCGGCGTGGGGCCGGTTCTGGGGCTGGGACCCGAAGGAGACGGTGTCCTTCGTGGCGTGGGTCGTGTACGCGGCGTACCTGCACGCGCGGGCGACCGCCGGGTGGCGCGGGCGTCCCGCCGCCTGGGTGAACACGCTGGGTTTCGCGCTCACCGTGTTCAACCTGTTCTTCATCAACCTGGTCACGACGGGATTGCACTCTTACGCGGGCGTCGAATAGACACCCACCCAATGTCGTGGAACCGCTGCCCGCCGACTACCGTCGCAATCGTGTGGTCGGGGAGGGCTCGATCCGCTTTGCTCAGGGAGGTCCCCAGCGGTGACCGGTCGCTACGAGAGTCCTGAGTCGTCGTGGCAGCCGCCGTCGGGCGCGGAGGGGCAGCCGAACCCGAGCCAGTCGGGCGGTTACCCGGTGGAGCCGGGGTCGGGCGCCCACTACGTCGACCCGGCGACGGTGTACCTCGACCCGTCCGCGGCCGGGCCCGCGACGGGTCCGTCGAGCGGCGGGTTCCCCGTCCAGGGGACGCAGTCGGGTTCGTACCCCGTGACGGGTCCGTCGAGCGGCGGCTTCCCGGCGCAGGGCACGCCGTCGGGTTCCTACCCGGTGACGGGTCCGTCCAGCGGCGGCTTCCCGGCGCAGGGCACGCCGTCCGGGTCGTACCCCGTGGCCGGGCAGTCCGGCTCCTACCAGGTGGGCAACCAGTCGGGGCCGTACCAGGTGGGCAACCAGTCCGGCGCGTACCAGGTGGGCAACCAGTCCGGGCCGCACCAGGTCGGCGGGCACCAGTCGGGTCCGTACCAGGTGGGCGGCCAGTCGGGCGCCTACCAGGTGGCGGGCCAGTCCGGGCCCCACCGGTTCCAGGGTCCGTTCCCGAACAACTTCCCGCAGAGCGTCCAGCCGCAGCAGTCGCCCCAGCCCCAGCAGGCCACCGCGCACGACGTCTCGTCGCAGCAGCTGATCAAGCGCGCCAAGCGCCCGCCGCAGTCGGGCTGGCGGAAGACCCTCCACGCCGTGACCGGCGGCCTGGTCAACCTCGGCGAGAGCCCGGCGGACGTGCGGCGGCGGGAGCTGATCGGCCGCATCAACCAGCCGCTGCGCGGCTGCTACAAGATCGCGATGCTGAGCCTCAAGGGCGGCGTCGGCAAGACCACGACCACGACCACGCTCGGCTCGACGTTCTCCTCGCTGCGCGGCGACCGCGTGATCGCGGTGGACGCCAACCCCGACCGCGGCACGCTGGCGCTGAAGGTGCCGCGCGAGACCACGGCGACCGTGCGGCACCTGCTGCGCGACGCCTCGCGGATCACAAAGTACAGCGACGTGCGCGCGTACACGTCGCAGTCGCCGAGCCGGCTGGAGATCCTGGCCTCCGAGCAGGACCCGGCGGTGTCCGAGGCGTTCAGCGACCAGGACTACCTGCGCACGGTGTCGCTGCTGGAGCTGTTCTACAACATCGTGCTCACCGACTGCGGCACCGGTCTGATGCACTCGGCGATGAAGGGCGTGCTCGACCAGGCCGACTCGCTGGTGCTCGTGTCGTCGGGCTCGGTGGACGGCGCGCAGACGTCGGCCGCGACGCTGGACTGGCTGGAGGCGCACGGCTACCGCGACCTGGTCGCCAAGTCGGTCGCCGTGATCAACTCGGTGCGGCCCGGCTCGGGCAAGGTCGACCTGGACAAGCTCGCCGCGCACTTCGCCCAGCGGTGCCGCGCGGTGGTGCGCATCCCGTTCGACGCGCACCTGGAGGAGGGCGCGGAGATCGAGCTGGACAAGCTCGGGCCGGAGACCAGGCTGGCGCTGCTTGAGCTGGCCGCGACGGTGGCGGACGACTTCCCGAGCAAGGTCGGCTGACCCGCCGGGGCGGCCGGGGCCTCGGGCGAGGCCCCGTTCGCGTCACTCCTCTTCCGGGCGCTTCTTGCTCTGCTCACCCAGCTTGCGCAGGAACTCCGGGTCGTCGTCGGGCGCGATGACGCGGCGACCGGCGGCGGTGTCGATCCGGTCCGGCCCGAACGCGCGCCACAGCAGCACGGCGATGGTGAGCGCGCCGATCAGCGCGAACACGTAGAGCATGGCCGCCACCTCCTTTGCCACGAGATTACTCGTGTCCGGGAGGTAAACGGGGTCACGGTCGCACCGGTTCCCCGACGGACGGGTCGGGCGCGGTGGCGGACGGCGTCGGCGCGGTGCCGACGGGGGCTTCCGGGCCGAACGACGGCGTGCCGGTCGCGCCGGACGGCGGCATCCGGGTCGCGCCGGACGGAGTCACTGGCGGACCGGTTCGGTCGCCTCGGTGGTCAGCTGGGAGAGCAGGGCCTGGACCTCGGACTCCCGGAAGCGGCGGTGCCCGCCGGGCGTCCGGATGGAGCCGATCCGGCCCGCGGTGGCCCAGCGGGTCACCGTCTTCGGGTCGACGCGGAACAGGCTGGCCACCTCGCCCGGTGTGAGCAGCCGTTCCCCCTGGTGTCCCTGCGTCACGGTCACGGTCTTCCTCCCCGGTGGCGAACAGACGTACCGGACGCATCGTGGCATCCCGACCTTCGGGTACTCGAACGCTTGGGTGATGGTAAAGAGGTAGTAAGGGACGAAGTTCGCGGTTCGGACATCGCCGCCCGTGGCCCTAGGCTGGGCCGGTGGACGCACTTGATCGACAGATCATCGCCGCACTCCGGGAGAACGGCCGGGCCACCTACGCGGACCTGGGCCGCAAGGTGGGGCTGTCCGCCTCCGCCGTGCACGAGCGGGTGGGCAAGCTGGAGGCGACCGGGGTCATCGTCGGCTACCACGCGGTGGTCGACCCGAGCGCCGTCGGCCTGGGGGTGACGGCGCTGGTCAGCATCCACCCCACGGACACCGCGGACGACGACGAGCTGGCCGTGTCGCTGGGCGAGCTGATCGAGGTGGAGTCCTGCTACCGGGTGGCGGGCGACGAGTCGTTCATCGTGAAGGTGCGCGTCGCGACCGTCGACGACCTGGAGCGCTCCCTGAGCCGGCTGCGGCGGATCGCCGGCGTGGCCCGCACCCGGACGACGGTCGTGCTGTCGACGCGCTTCGAGGGGCGTCCCAACACCGCGGCGGGTGCTCCCGAGGGCAGCGCGTAACCTGGGTAACCGTGCACCTTGGTCGTGATGTGACGCTGTACGTCGGCGCGCGGTTGGGCATGGTCGCCGTGGTCACCGCGGCGCTCGTGCTGGCCAACGTGCCGTTGCTGGTCGCCGTCGCGGTCGGCGTGGTGGTCGCGCTGCCGATCTCGATGTTCGTGTTCCGGGGCCTGCGGGTGCGGGTCGCCCGCGGGTTGGACGAGCGCCAGGCCGCGCGCCGGGCCGAGCGGGAGAAGCTGCGCGCCCAGTTGCGGGGCGAGGCCGGGTAGGTGGCGGTCGGGCCGCCGCTGGTCGGTGGGACCGGCTGTCCGCCCTCGGGGGGCGCTGTCAGAAGACCAGCAGGATGCCGCCGCCCAGGTTCGCGATGAGCAGCACCGCGAGGACGGCGAGGACGTGCCTGCTCTCGCGCAGCCTGAGGGCGAGCGCGAGGACGCCGACGGGGAGCGTGGCGGCGCCTCGTCGGGCCCGTGCCACGCGCAGCGCGCCGAACGCGACGCCCAGCGGTGACAGGCCCGGTTCCGCCGCGCCGAGCACGTCGGCGCGCCACTGCTCCAGGTAGCGGGCGCGTCGGTCGACCGGCAGGAACGCCGCCGCGACCGTCACGAGGACCAGCGCGAGGCGGCTCATCGGGACACCTGCGCACGCCGGGCGGTGGCGGTCCCGCGGTTCCGGTCGCCCGCCCGGTGGCCGCCGGCCCTGGCCGAGCACACCTTGACCGCTTCCCGAGCGCCCTCGGGGGTGAGCACGTACATCCGGCGGCGCGGTCCGCGCCGGTCGGCGTCGTCGTCCCAGGTCGAGGTGACCCACCCGGCGCGTTCCAGGCGGTCGAGCAGCGGGTAGACGCTGCCGGACGGGCGGCCGGTCAGCTTGATGATCTCCAGGCCCCAGCGGGGCCGGTCGCCGTCGAGCAGCGCCGCGAGCACGTCGACGGTGGCCTTCCCGATGCGTTCCAGCGGTTCCACGCGGCTTATCCTACCTATGTAGTTCGAGCCGGTCCACGGTTGCCGCGGCGACGCCCGCGAGGGGAGGCCCGGCTCCGGGTCGAGGCCGCCGTGCGCCGTCAGCGGCCGAACACCTCGGCGGCCTCGGCGACCAGGCGGTCCACGACGTCGGCGAGCTCCAGGCCGGACAGCCAGTGCTCCGGGATCGCCTCGACGCCGTCCCGCGCCCCGAGCAGGTTCCCGCACAGGGCGCCGGTCGAATCGCTGTCCCCGGAGTGGTTCACCGCCAGCAGCAGCCCGTCGGCGGTGCTCTCCGCCGCCAGGGCCGTGAGCACCGCGATGGCCAGCGCCTCCTCGCCGACCCACCCGCCGCCGAGCGCCGTCTCGATCACCTCCGGCGTGGGCCTGACGCCGCGCGTGCCCATCTCCACGGCCAGGTCCAGCAGCACGAGCTGCTCCTCGTGCCCGTGCCACCGCTGTAGCTCGTCGCGCGCGACGTCGATCGCGTCGGTCAGCTCCGCGCCGTCCAGCAGCCGCCGGACGACCACGGCGAGCACACCCGCCGACAGGTAGCCGCTGGGGTGGCCGTGGGTGAGCGCGCCGGTGGCCGCGGCCAGCATGAACACCTCGCGCACGTCGTCGGACCACAGCGCCACCGGCGCGGCGCGCATCACCGCTCCGCACCCCTTCGAGTCGTTGATCGGCGCGTCGACCGTGCCCAGCACGCCGGACCGCAACGCCGTCAGGCACGTGTTGCCCGGCGCGCGGAGCTGGTGCAGCGCGGGCACGTCCAGCAGCCACCCGTCGGGCGCCACCTCCGGCCCGCCCTGCGTGCGCAGCCAGCGGCCGTAGGCGACGCGCACCTCGTGCAGGGGGTCGCTGCCCCGCCGTCGGGCCAGGACCAGGCCCTCCAGCGTGAACAGGGTCATCTGGGTGTCGTCCGTGATCGCGCCGAGCCTGCCGTACGCGGGCGCGTAGTCCGTCAGGCCGGCCGGGCCGAACCGGTCCCGGATGCGGTCGATGCGGTCGAACTCGATCGAGCCGCCGAGCGCGTCGCCGACCGCGCCGGCCAGCAGGCAACCGCGGAGGGAACTGCTCACGCGTGAGGTCACCTCGTAGAAGTTATCGTGCCGGCGTGATTAATTCGGTAGACCGATGTAGTTCCCGCACCAGGGAGTGGGTGTGCGAGGCCGTCTCGATCATCGAGGCGGACGCCAACCGCAGCGCCGACACGCACCTGCTGCACTTCCCGCTCCCGCTCGAATGGGGGATCGACCTCTACCTCAAGGACGAGTCGACCCACCCCACCGGCTCGCTCAAGCACCGCTTGGCCCGGTCGCTGTTCCTCTACGCCATCTGCAACGGGTGGGTCGTCGGCGGCACGCCCGTGATCGAGGCGTCCTCGGGCTCGACGGCCGTGTCCGAGGCGTACTTCGCCCGGCTGCTCGGGCTGCCGTTCATCGCGGTGATGCCCCGGTCCACCAGCGCGGAGAAGGTGGCGCTGATCGAGCGCCAGGGCGGGCGGTGCCACTTCGTGGACGAGCCGGGCGCGATCTACGACGAGTCCCGGCGGCTCGCCGCCGAGCTCGGCGGTCACTTCATGGACCAGTTCACCCACGCCGAGCGGGCCACCGACTGGCGCGGCAACAACAACATCGCCGAGTCCGTCTTCCAGCAGATGTCCCTGGAAGCCGCGCCGGAACCGGAGTGGGTGGTGGTCGGCGCGGGCACGGGCGGCACCAGCGCGACCATCGGCCGCTACATCCACTACCGCAAGCTGCGCTCGCGGCTGGCCGTCGTCGACCCGGAGCACTCGGTGTTCTTCGACGCGTGGCGCGACGGCGACCCCGGCCTGGTGGGCTCGCGCGGCTCGCGCATCGAGGGCATCGGCCGGCCGCGCGTCGAGCCCTCGTTCGTGGGGCAGGTGATCGACCGGATGGTCAAGGTCCCGGACGCGGCGTCGATCGCCACCATCCGGCACGTCGAGGACGTCCTCGGCCGCCGGGTGGGCGGGTCGACCGGCACCAACCTGTGGGGCGCGTTCCAGCTGATCGCGGAGATGCGGGCGTCCCGGACGCGCGGCAGCGTCGTCACGCTGCTGTGCGACGGGGGTGAGCGGTACGCGAACACGTACTACGACGACGAGTGGGTGGCGGCCCAGGGCATGGACCTCGCGCCGTACCTGGCGACGTTGACCCGGTTCCGGGCCACGGGGACCTGGTCGGCCTGAGGGGTGGCGGTGCGGTCCTTCGGGAAAGTGCGCGGTGGGGGGAACGCGGGGCGGGTGCGCCGCGTCGCAGCGTCGACCGGTGCGTCGGGCCGGTCGGCGGGTCGGAAGGGGTTGCCGTGAGCATGTGGCGTACCGCGGAAGTGCTGACGGCGGAGGACGTGCTGGCCAGGTCGGTGGCCGCCGCGGACCAGGCGATGCGGGAAGCGGCCGTGCTGCGCCGGCCGGCCCGTGAGCCGTCGGCCGAGGACGTGCGGCGGGTCATGCTGTTCGCCAAGTCGGGTGAGGCGTCGCCCGAGTTGCAGGCGTTGCAGCGGCGGATCGCCGGCGGGTACCTGAGCTGGCGGCAGGTGCTGTCGGGCGAGGCGGCGGACGACCCCGGCGTGCGGGCGGCGTTCGAGAAGGACCGGGAGCGGTTGGCGGCGCTGTGCCGGGGCGAGGAGCCGCGGGTCGCACCGCCCCGACCCAAGCGTCGGGATGACGACGAGCCGATGAGCTTCACCGAGGACGCGTGGTAGGTGGGCTCGACCCGTGCGGTGCCCGGTGCGTGCCGGCGCGTGGCCGTCCCGAGGGCTGGTGTCAGGCGATGACCAGGGTGGCCGTGGTGATGACGGCCCACAGGAGCATGGCCAGGCCCGTGTGCTGCAGCACGGGGATGAGGGCCGGCCCCTTGCTGCCCCTCGCCACCCGCAGCGCGCCCAGGGCGGCCAGGGGGAGGGACAGGAAGGCCAGCAGCGCCAGGGGTTGCCGCAGGCTGATGGCCAGGGTGATGAGGAACGGGATGGTGATGAGGGCCAGGTAGAGGCGGCGGGAGTCGCGGTCGCCCAGGGTGGTCGCCAGGGTGCGCTTGCCCGCCTCCCGGTCGGTCGGGATGTCGCGCAGGCTGTTCGCGATCATGACGCCGGTCGAGAACGAGCCCATCGCGATCGCCCCGCCGATGCCGATGCCGGTGATCTCGCCGGTCTGCACGTACAGGGTGCCCAGGACGGCGGCGGGGCCGAAGAAGAGGAAGACGGCCAGTTCGCCCAGGCCCGAGTAGCCGTACGGCTTGCGCCCGCCGGTGTAGAACCACGCGCCCGCGATGCACACCGCGCCGAACGCGACCAGCCAGTAGCGACCGCTGAGCGCGATCAGCGCCGCGCCCGCCAGCGCGGCCACGCCCAGTGCCGCGAACGCCGCCGCGCGCACCGCCTTCGGGTTCGCCGCCCCCGAGCCGACGAGCCGGAACGGGCCGACGCGGTGCGCGTCGGTCCCCCGGATGCCGTCGGAGTAGTCGTTGGCGTAGTTCACCCCGATCTGGAGCGCCACCGACACGAGCAGCGCCAGCGCCGACCAGAGCGGGACGAAGCCGTCGACGTGGTGCGCCGCCCCCGCGCCCACCAGGACGGGCGCGATGGAGTTCGGCAGGGTGCGCGGTCGGGTTCCCGAGATCCACTGGGCGACTGTGGCCATGTCGCCCATCCTCCGACATGGATCTCCCCGCGCACCCGTGGGGTGCGTCTCAGCAGGGCGGGGCCTCGGCGACGCCCGCCACGTTGGCCTTCGCCGCGAACTTGCCCGGCGCGATCCGGAACCAGACGTCGGACGTGCCCTGCGTGCCGGTGACGGGCTCGCCGGTCACCTGGCACTCGACCCCGACCTGCGCGTGGTTCGCCGCCAGGCCCACCTGGTCGGCCCCGGTGGTGGCGGCGGCGCGCACGTTCATCGGCTCGCCGTCGGTGCGGACGACGGCGACCGGGCCGCCGCCGGTCCACAGGTAGGTCACGGTGACCCACTCGCTCCCGGTGAGCCGGAGGCCGTCCCAGAAGGTGCCGTCGGCCAGGTCGAGGCCCGCCGGGTTCGTGACCTCGCGCCCCGTCTCGTCCTTGCCCCCGTGGTAGCCGTCCTGGTGGGCGGCCTGCGCCTGCGGCTTGCCCTGCGGCAGGTCGCGCCACATCTCGCGGGTGTCGGGCGGGTTCCAGTAGTCGTCCTTCGTGTTCCACGGGCCGACGTCCCAGACCGGGGCCCACGCGCAGCGGCCGTTGGCGGCGCAGACCTGGACGCTGTAGGCGCCGTCGTCCTTCGTCGCCAGGGCGCGGCGGGACGGCAGGGCGGCGAAGTGGTCCCGTTCGGCGATCACGTGGCCGTTGGCGGTCGTGCCGCCGACCAGGCCCTCGCGGGTCGCGTAGACCGGGAACGCCAGGGCCGCCGCGCCCGCCGGCCTCGTGGGCGCGCCCGCGGCGGACGGGGTCAGCGCGAGGCCGGCGACCTCCGGGCTCCGCCCGGTGGCGGACAGGACCAGGCGGACCTGCACGGTGCGGACCTCGGTCGGGAGGACGGCGGGCGCGTCCGGGCGCGCCTCGGCCCACTCCGTCCACCGGCCGCCGTCGCGTGCGCCGCGCACGTCGACCGCCACCTCCGCGCCCTCGGGCACCCGGCCCTCGACGGTCGCGGCGACCGTGTCGGCGGGCTCGTCCAGGGTGTGCGGGGGCAGCACGAGGTGGCCGGTGCGGACGGCGGTGCCGGCGACCGTCGGCGCGGCGTCGTCCAGGCGCACCACGGGCCCGTCCCGGACCACGCCGGTGTCGTCGGCGTCGATCGTGGACACGTCCGGTCGCCAGGGTGCGGGCGCGCCGACCGGTTGCGCCGGGGTGGGCGGTGCGGCGGAGGTGATGAGCACCGCCGCGATGGCCAGCGGTAACACGTGGCGCCTCGTCATCGGCACTCCTCGTCGGGCTGGGCGGAGGGCGTCGTCGACCGGCGCGGGTGCCGCGGTGGGGCCTCCCGCACGGCTGGGGTGAGCCAAGCGCGGGGGATGTCCATTGTCAACGGATGGACCGGGCCGCCCGAGGGGAAGTCACTCGAAGGAGCGAGCCACGGCCACCCGATCGATTTTCCCCGGTCCCCGCACGGGCAACGCGGTCACGAAGGCCACCCGCTTGGGCGCCGCGGACCGGCCGACGGCCTCCCGGACCGCGCCGGCGAGGTGGTCGGCGGACGGCGGCGCGTGCGGGTCGCTCGGCACCACCGCGGCGACCACCGCCTGGCCCCACTCCGGGTCGGGCACGCCCACGACGCACGCCTCCCGCACGCCCGGCTGGGCCGCGAGCACGCGCTCCACCTCGACCGGCGAGACGTTCTCGCCGCCGCTGATGATCACGTCGTCCGCCCGCCCGAGCACCTCCAGCCTGCCGTCGGCCCACCGGCCGAGGTCGCCGGTCCGGAACCACTCGCCGAACGGCTCGCCGCCCCGGTAGCCGAGGGCCAGGACGGGGCCGGCCAGCTCGACGCGGCCGTCGACCAGGCGCACCCGGACGCCGTCCAGCGGCACGCCGTCGTAGACGCAGCCGCCCGCGGTCTCGCTCATGCCGTAGGTGGTGACCACCCGCACGCCCGCGGCGCGGGCGCGGGCCAGCAGGGACGGCGGCGCGGCGGCCCCGCCGACCAGCACGGCGTCGAAGTCGCGGGCCGTCGCCAGGCCGGGGCCGTCGGTCGCGACCAGGCGGGCCAGCTGGGTCGGCACCAGGGCCGTGTAGTGCCTGCCCGGCCGGGCCAGGACGGCGCGGGCCGCGGTGGCGAAGCCCGACGCGCGGAAGCCAGCCGCCAGGTCCAGGACGCCCGGCTCGGTGCCCGCGACGAGGGAGCGGACCAGGACCTGGATGCCGGCGATGTGCGTGGTGGGCAGGGCCAGCAGCCACGTGCCCGGACCGCCCAGGCGCGCGTGGGTCAGCTCGGCCGAGGTGGTCAGGGCCGACGCGGACAGCAGCACCTCCTTCGGCTCGCCGGTCGACCCGGAGGTGCCGACCGCCAGCGCCGCCGCGTCCTCCCAGGAGCGGTGGGCCGGGTCGCCGCCGGTCGGCGTGCGGGACAGGGCTCGGCGCAGTTCGTCGAGGCTCGTCATGGCGCGGTCAGTAGTAGTACGGGTAGTCGGACCAGTCCGGCGGTCGCTTTTCCAGGAAGGCGTCCCTGCCCTCCACCGCCTCGTCCGTCATGTAGGCGAGGCGGGTGGTTTCACCGGCGAAGAGCTGCTGCCCCACCAGGCCGTCGTCGATGAGGTTGAAGGCGTATTTCAACATGCGCTGCGCGGTCGGCGATTTGCCGTTGATCTCCTTCGCCCATTCCAGGGCGGTGTCCTCCAGTTCGGCGTGCGGCACCACGGCGTTCACCGCGCCCATCCGGTGCATTTCGGCGGCGCCGTACGTGCGGCCCAGGAAGAAGATTTCGCGCGCGAACTTCTGGCCGACCTGGCGCGCCAGGTACGCCGACCCGTAACCGCCGTCGAAACTGCCGACGTCGGCGTCGGTCTGCTTGAACCTCGCGTGCTCCTCGCTCGCCAGGGTGAGGTCGCACACCACGTGCAGGCTGTGCCCGCCGCCGGCCGCCCAGCCCGGCACCACCGCGATGACCACCTTCGGCATGAACCTGATCAGGCGCTGGCACTCCAGGATGTGCAGCCGGCCGGCGCGGGCCGGGTCCACGGTCTCCGCGGTCTCGCCGGACGCGTACTGGTAGCCGCTGCGGCCCCGGATGCGCTGGTCGCCACCCGAGCAGAACGCCCAGCCGCCGTCACGCGGCGACGGGCCGTTGCCGGTGAGCAGGACGCAGCCGACGTCCGGGCTCATCCGGGCGTGGTCCAGCGCGCGGTACAGCTCGTCGACCGTGTGCGGGCGGAACGCGTTGCGCACCTCGGGCCGGTGGAACGCGATGCGCACCGTGCCCTGGTCGACGGCGCGGTGGTACGTGATGTCGGTGAAGTCGAACCCCTCGACCGGCTGCCAGCGGGTCGGGTCGAACAGCTCGGAGACGCCGTGATCTGCCACGGCACGGACAATAGGCCCGCGCCGAACCTGAGAGGGGCCCAGCCCGCCGGCGGGCGTGGCGGCGGTGTTTGCGCTGAGTGACCGCCTCCGGGTGGATCATCGAACACGTGTTCGACTCAGCAAGCGGAATCACCGGTTCGTGGACTGAGCGACAATGTTCGGGTGAATCCGTCCACCGCGCAGGCCAGGGTGCTTGTCGACGAACTCGTCCGCAACGACGTCCGGCACGTCGTGCTGAGCCCCGGATCGCGCAACGCTCCGCTGTCGTTCGCCTTGGCCGAGGCCGCGGCAGCCGGACGGCTCACCCTCCACGTCCGGGTCGACGAGCGCAGCGCGGGCTTCCTCGCGCTGGGCCTCGCCAAGGGCAGCGGCGACGTCACGGCCGTGACCTGCACCTCCGGCACCGCGGTCGCGAACCTGCACCCCGCCGTGCTGGAGGCGCGCCACGCCCGCGTGCCGCTCATCGCCCTCACCGCCGACCGCCCCGTCGAGCTGTACCGGACGGGCGCGAGCCAGACCGTCGACCAGCAGCGCGTCTTCGGCCTCGACACCCTCCAGTTCCCCATCGCCGAGCGCCGCGCCGGCCAGAACGGCCTGTGGCGCTCCCTGGTCTGCCGAGCCGTCGCGAGCGCCCGCGAACAGGGGCCGGTGCACGTCAACATCCCGTTCCGGGAGCCCTTGGTGCCCGATGACACGGAGTGGCTCGAACCACTCGACGGGCGGCCGTTCGACATGCCCTGGACGCGCGTGGCGGCCAGGACCACGACGTCCCTGCACGCCGCCGACCACCTCGGCCCCCGCACGCTGGTCGTCGTCGGCGACACCGCGGACGACGTCACCGACCTCGCCGACCGCGCGGGCTGGCCGGTGATCGCCGAACCCACCGCGCACGGCCTCCGCCACGGGACGCTGCTGCTCAACGCGGGAGAGCTGCCCGACGAGCTGCGGCCGGACGCCGTGGTGGTGGTGGGTCGCCCCACCCTGTCGCGCGGCGTCATGCGGCTCATCGCCGACACGGGCGTCGTCCACGTGCTGTCCGACCAGCCGGACTGGCCGGACCCGCAGTTCACCGCCACGCACACCTCGACGGCCCTGGTCCTGGGCGAGCACGAGGTGGACGACGAGTGGCTGACCGCCTGGCAGCACGCCGACAAGGCCGCCGCCGACGTGGTGGACGAGCTGCTCGCCAAGGAGCGCTGGCCGACCGGCCTCCAGGTGGCGAAGGACCTGGTCGAGGCGCTGCCCGCGCACACCAACCTGTTCCTCGGCTCGTCGAACCCGGTGCGCGACGTGGACCTGGTGGCCGCGCCGCGCCACGACATCCGGGTGCACGCCAACCGGGGCGTCGCGGGCATCGACGGCAGCGTCTCGACGGCGGCGGGCATCGCGCTGACCCGCGGCCCCACCGTCGCCCTGATAGGCGACCTGACGTTCCTGCACGACACCAACGGCCTGCTGATCGGCCCGGACGAGCCGCGCCCCGACCTGACCGTGGTGGTCCTCAACGACGACGGCGGCGGCATCTTCACGCTGCTGGAGCAGGGCGCGCCCGAGCACGCGTCCGCGTTCGAACGGGTCTTCGGCACGCCGCACGGCGTCGACCTGGCCGCCCTGTGCGCCGCGCACCACGTGCCGCACACCAGGGTCGAGAACGCCGACGAGCTGCGCCGCGCGCTGGGCGTCCCGCGCGGAATCCGCGTGGTGGAAATCCGCGCGGACCGCACCGAATTGCGCGATCTGCACCACCGCCTGAAGTCGGCGGTGTCAACCGCATTCCACTAGCCAGGAACCGCCGGACGGGGGTACAGCCGCGCCGGGCGCGGGAGCTAGCTTGCCCTCCATGTCACCGAGATCGAAGCTCACGCTGGGCACCGCCACCGCGGCGACACTGCTGTTGTTGACCGGCACGGCGTCCGCCGCGCAACCGGGCTCGCCGGGCATCGGGGACCCCTACTACCCGAATGCGGGCAACGGCGGTTACGACGTTTCCCACTACGACCTCAGGCTGAACTACCAACCGGCCACGGACCTCCTTTCCGGCACCGCGACGATCCTGGCGAGGACGACCCAGGACCTGAACCGGTTCAACCTGGACTTCCTGCTGAAGGTCGGTTCGGTCCGGGTGAACAACCGGGTCGCCGGGTTCACGCAGGAGGGCGGCGAGCTGGTCGTCGACCCGAGGGGCGAGCTCCGGAAGGGCTCCGAGCTGACGATCGTCGTGACGTACTCGGACGTGCCGTCGAGCCACCAGGTCGGCGGCGTGTCGATCTGGAAGCGCACCCCCGACGGCGCGCTCGCGATCGACGAGCCGGACATCGCGCCGTGGTGGTTCCCCAGCAACAACCACCCGACGGACAAGGCCACGTTCGACGTCTCGGTGGCCGTGCCGGACGGCGTCGAGGTGCTCTCCAACGGCCTGTTCAACGGGACCGCCAAGCAGATCAACGGCTGGACGCGCTGGCGCTGGCGCAGCGTCAAGCCGCAGGCCCCGTACCTCGCCTACGTGGCGATCGGCCAGTTCGACGTGCGGCACTCCACCGCGCCGAACGGCCAACCGGTGGTCAACGCCTACTCGCTGAACCTCGGCGCGGACGACAGCGCGGCCAAGGCCAGCATCGAGCGCACCCCCGAGGTGGTCGAGTTCCTGGAGGAGAGCTTCGGCCCCTACCCGTTCGAGGCGCAGGGCGGCGTGGTCGCGCCCGGCATCGGGTTCGCGCTGGAGAACCAGACGCGGTCGACCTACGACCCGGCGTTCTTCCGCCGCGGCGCGAACACCTACGTCGTGGCGCACGAGAACGCGCACCAGTGGTTCGGCGACTCGGTGTCGGTGCACCGCTGGCGGGACATCTGGCTGAACGAGGGCTTCGCGAGCTACGCCGAGTTCCTGTGGTCGGAGCACGTGGGCGAGGGCACGGCGCAGGAGAACGCCCAGTACGTCTACGACTCCCACCCGGCGACGGACGAGTTCTGGAACGTCCTGCCCGGCGACCCCGGCGCGGCCGACCAGTTCCACGGCGCGGTGTACGACCGGGGCGCGCTCGCCGTGCACGCGCTGCGGGTCGCGGTGGGCGACGAGGCGTTCTTCACCCTGCTCAAGCGGTGGACGCAGGCGAAGAAGTACGGCACCGCGACCATCGAGGAGTTCATCGCGCTGGCCGAGCGGGTGTCGGGGCAGCAGCTCGACGAGCTGTTCCGCACGTGGCTGTTCACCAAGGGCAAGCCCGCGGTGGGGCCGGGCGGCGCGACGTTCGCGACCGCGGGCGCGGTGGCCGAGCCGCCGTCGTACCGGAAGATCCGCGAGACGCACGAGCTGCTCGCGGCCGGGCACGCGCACTGAGCGCACGGGGCCCCGCCGCCGGGCGGACCCCGCCGGGAACACCCGTGGCCGCGTCCCCCGACGGACGCGGCCACGGTCTTCACCGGGCGGGTCAGCCGGTCCGGCCGATGCCGTCCACGACCTTCGTGGTGATGGAGCTGGACGAGGTCACGGTGCCGGGCTCGACCCACGCGTAGTGCGGCTTCGGGCCGGCCACGGTGCGCTCGCCGATGAACTCGCCGGTGGCGGGGTCGACGATCAGGTCGCGGCGCTCCTTCTCGTCCTCGATGCCGATCGCCGTGCCGGTCCGGCCGTCGAGGGTGGCCGCGGCCTCGTAGACCCGGACGCCGTCGAGCTGCGCCAGCGCCCGGTACCAGGAGGCGCGCAGGTCGGCGGGCATGAGGCCGGCGCGCAGGATCTCCACGCCCCAGTGGAACATCACGGCCGGCGTCGAGCCGCGGTGCGCGGTGCTCTCCCGCAGGTACTCGACCAGGGCCTGCGGGTCGCGCGGCAGGTTGGCGTAGAAGGCGGGGTTGTTCCAGTCGGTCGGGTCGCCGCAGGACTTCGCGCCCCCGGAGTCGGGGAAGAAGTTGCCGCACTTGCCACGCCGCTCACCGGTGTCGGTGTCGATCGCCGTCGGCTCGGGCGCCTCGGACCTCGGGACGTTGCCGCCGAGCCACTTCACGCCGGGCAGCCAACTCCGCTTCTCCAGCCACTCCCCGGACTGGTCCTGCGGGATCCAGACCTCGCGGCGGACCTCCTTCGAGTAGCTGAAGCCCTTGACGGTCTGGTCGGGCGCGTCGACGGGCACGCCGAACTGCGTGCCGCGCTCGTACCAGGCGTGCTCGTCGATGTAGCGGTACTGGCCGGGCGCGAGCTGCGGGTCGACGGTCTTGATCGCGTCGGCGGCGTTGTTCAGCACCTCGTGGGCGGACAGCAGCGCCATGGCGGGCACGGACGCCGAGGTGCCCGGCGCGGTCGCCGCGGTGCCGCCGCCCGCGTCCGGCCGCCCGACCCCGTTGGTCACGACGACACCGGCGATGAGCGCGGCCGCCGCGGCGGCGGAGACGGGGAGGAGCCACCGCGTCGGGCGGGAGCGGCGGGGGGCCTGCCCGGTGGCCGCGGCGGCCAGCACGCGGGCCCGGATGTCGTCCAGCGACGGCTCGGCGGTGCGCGCGGCGTGGTTGATGCTGTCGAGTGCGTCGTCGAGTTCACGCATCGCGGTTCTCCTCGGTGAGCAGGGCTTGCAGGCGGGTCCGGACCCGGTGCAGGCGGGAGCGGACGGTGCTGGCGGGTTCACCGATGGCCTCGGCGACCTCGGAGGGGGTGAGACCGGCCCAGGACGTGAGCAGCAGCGCGTCGCGGTCCTCGTCGCGCAGCTCGGTCAGCGCCTGCGCGATCGCGGCGGACGCGCGCTGCGCGTCCACCCGGTCGGCGACGAACGCCCCGTGGTCCGGTTCCGGGCGGCCGACCGACCGCAGGCCGGCCCGGCGACCGCGCGTCTCCCGGCGCAGGTGCTCGCGCATCAGGTTCGTCGCGATGCCGTACAGCCACCCCTTGACCGGTGCGCGCTCCGGGTCGTAGCTGTGCCGCCGCCGCAGGGCGACCAGGAACGTCTCGGCCACCAGGTCGTCGGCGGTCGACTCGCCGACCCGGCCGGCCAGGTAACCGCGCAGCCGCCGCGCGTGCGCGTCGAACAGCTCGGCGAACGCGGCGGCGGCGTCCGGCCCGCGCAAGTCCGGGGGCCTTTCCAGTGCTGTGGTCACACACCGATCGACCGACCGGCCGCCCGGCGTCCCCGTGACCTCCGTCACGGACCTTCGAGTGCTTCGCGCAGCGGCTGCGTCTTGGCGTGCGCCTCGCGCACCTCCGCGTCGGGGTCGGAGTCGGCGACCAGCCCGCAGCCGGCGAACAGCCGCGCGGTCCGGCCCTCGACCCGCGCGCACCGCAGCGCGACGCCCAGCTCGCCGTCGCCGTTGCCGTCGACCCACCCCACCGGGCCCGCGTACCGGCCCCGGTCCATGCCCTCCAACTCCTCGATGACGGCCACCGCCGCCGCGCGCGGCGTGCCGCCGACGGCCGCCGTGGGGTGCAGCGCCTCGCCCAGCCGCAGCAGCGACGGCGTGCCGCTCAGGGTGCCGACGACGTCGCTGGACAGGTGCGACACGTTCGGCAGCCGCAGCACCGACGGGCCGTCGACGGACATCGCGGCGCAGAACGGCCGCAGCGCGTCGGTCAGCGAGCGGACCGCGTACTCGTGCTCCGCCAGGTCCTTCCCGGACGCCAGCAGGGCCGCCGCCAGGTCGTCGTCGGGCACCCCGGCGCGGGGCCACGTGGTGCCCGCGAGCACCCGCGAGTCGACGACCGCGCCGGAGCGCCGCAGCAGCAGCTCGGGCGTCGCGCCGACCAGCCCGTCCACCGCGTACACCCAGCACCCCTGGTAGCGGCGGGCCAGGCCCTCCAGCACGAACCGCTCGTCGATGGGGCTGTCGGCGACCGCGAGCACGTCGTGCGCGAGCACCACCTTGGCCAGCTCGCCCGCCCGCATCCGGGCCACGGCGGCGCGCACGGCCTCGCGGTAGGCCGGCACGGGGAACCGGCCGTCGGTGTACCGCACCGACGACGGGCGGCGCACCGGCCGCACCTCCGTGACGCCGGGGAGCGCGGTGTCCCGCGGCCCGCCGTGCGCGCCCGGCCGGCCGCCGATCGTGGTGACCCACGCCTCGCCGTCACGCACACCGGCCACCACCTCGGGCACGACCAGCACCGAGTGGCCGGGCCGGTCGGCGAACGCCAGGGAGACGAACGCCACGGGACCGCTGCCCGGCACGCCCACCTCGTCGCGCACCTCCAGCGCCGCGGTGAACTCGCGCCACCAGCGGTCGGCGGCGGCGAACCGGTCCGGTCCGGACACCTCGAACCGGGCGGCCTCACCCCACCCGACCAGCCCCGCGCCGTCCCGCACCCAGGCCAGCGCGCCCGTCGGGGCGGGCAGCCTGCCCAGCAGACCCGCGTCGGCGACGCGCCTGGAGTGGACGCCCAGCCGGTGCCGGGCACGGGAGGCGGGAGCTGTGGTCACGTGACCGAGGGTATGGACTCGCGGCTGAGGTACCGCGTCCGGGCGGCCCTAGACTGCTCGGTTGTGGTGGACAACGCGGTGCGGACCGGTCGTCGCCGGAAGGTCGGGCTGCTGGTCGCGCGGGCGCTGCTGGTCCTCGGCTCGGTGGTGACGCTGATCGGCGTGATCCTGCTGGCCGCGTGCCTGCGGGACGACCTGGCGATCGAGCGGCGGCTGGGCAAGGCGACCGCCGAGGTGGTGTCCGTCTCGTACCAGCGGACGGTGGTGCGGTTCGCGACCCCGGACGGCGCGGTGCACAGCCCGTCGCAGGGCGTGCTGTACCCGGAGGGGCTGGAGCCCGGTCAGCTCGTGCGCATCGAGTACGACACCGCCGACCCGGAGCTGGCGCGGGTGGCCGAGCGCACCTGGACGCTGGCGATCCTGCCGATCTCGACGTTCCTGCTCGCCGTGTGGGCGGTGCTGCTGCCCCTGTCCTGGTGGGTCCGCCGGCGCTTGTGACACTTGTTCCCGAAAACCGCCTCCAGGTGTAACATCGGCCGCATGGACCTGGAGGCGGAGTTCGAGCGCACCGTGGCGGCGGAGCACCGCGTCGAGCCGCGCGACTGGATGCCGGACGGGTACCGCCGGACGCTGATCCGGCAGATCGCGCAGCACGCGCACTCCGAGGTCATCGGGATGCAGCCGGAGGGCAACTGGATCAGCCGCGCGCCGTCGCTGCGCCGCAAGGCGATCCTGCTCGCCAAGGTCCAGGACGAGGCGGGCCACGGGCTCTACCTGTACGCCGCGGCCGAGACGCTGGGCGCGGACCGGGCCGAGCTGACCGGGAACCTGATCTCCGGGCGGCAGAAGTACTCCTCGATCTTCAACTACCCGACGCTGTCCTACGCCGACGTCGGCACCATCGGCTGGCTCGTGGACGGCGCGGCCATCTGCAACCAGGTCCCGCTGTGCCGGACGTCCTACGGGCCGTACGCGCGGGCGATGATCCGGATCTGCAAGGAGGAGTCGTTCCACCAGCGGCAGGGCTACGAGCTGCTGATGACGATGATGCGCGGCACGGACGCCCAGCGCGCCCTCGTGCAGGAGTCGGTGGACCGGTTCTGGTGGCCGTCGCTGATGATGTTCGGCCCGCCGGACGCCGAGAGCGCCAACACCGAGCGGTCGATGGCGTGGCGGATCAAGCGCAACACCAACGACGAGCTGCGGCAGAAGTTCGTGGACATGACCGTGCCGCAGGCCGAGAAACTGGGCGTGACGCTGCCCGACCCGGCGCTGCGGTGGAACGAGGAGCGCGGGCACTACGACTTCGGCCAGCCGGACTGGGACGAGTTCTGGCAGGTCGTGCAGGGCAACGGGCCCGCGAACGCGCAGCGCGTCGCGCACCGGCGCAAGGCGCACGAGGACGGCGAGTGGGTGCGTGCCGCCGCCGCGGCGCACGCCGCCAAGCGCCGCGAGGTCCGGGAGGGCGCGGCATGAGCGGGTCGTGGCCGTTGTGGGAGGTGTTCGTCCGCGGCAAGCGCGGGCTCAACCACGTGCACGTCGGGTCGTTGCACGCGCCGGACGCGGAGATGGCGCTGCGCAACGCCCGTGACGTCTACACGCGGCGCAACGAGGGCGTGTCGATCTGGGTCGTGCCGGCCGCGGAGATCACCGCGTCGTCGCCGGACGAGAAGGACCCGTTCTTCGCGCCGAGCGGCGACAAGGTGTACCGGCACCCGACGTTCTACGCGATACCCGAGGACGTGCCGCACCTATGAGCTTCGACAACGCCTACGGGTCGCTGGTCGACCAGGAGGACGCGCACTGGGCGTTCGGGACGGGGTTCGCGGAGCCGCTGCCCGGCGTCGACCGCGCCGTACCGTCCACTGTGGACCGGGACGACCTGTTCGCCTACTGCCTGATGCTCGGCGACGACGCGCTGGTGCTGGCCCAGCGGCTGGCCGAGTGGTGCTCCCGCGCGCCCGAGCTGGAGGAGGACGTGGCGCTCGCCAACATCGCCCTCGACCTGCTCGGCCAGGCCCGGCTGCTGCTGACGCGGGCGGGCGAGGTCGAGGGCGCGGGTCGGGACGAGGACGCGCTGGCGTACCTGCGCGACGAGCGCGAGTTCCGCAACGTGCACCTCGCCGAGATCGAGTGCGGTCCGCGCGCGGGCGGCGACTTCGCGACCACGATGGCGCGGCTGCTGGTGTTCTCGTCGTGGAAGGTCGCGCAGTACGGGCGGCTGCGGGCGTTCGCCGACCCGGTGGTGGCCGCGGTCGCCGCCAAGGGGCTGAAGGAGCTGGCCTACCACCGCGACCACGCGGCGCAGTGGGTCGTGCGGCTCGGCGACGGCACGCCCGAGTCGCACGAGCGGATGCGCGCCGGGGTGCGGCGGGTGTGGCCCTACCTGGACGAGCTGTTCACCGGGCACGCGGTGGAGCTGCGGCTGGGCGTCGACCCGGCCCCGCTCCGGTCCGAAGTGGACGGCGTGCTGGCCGAGGTGTTCCGGGCCGCCGGGCTGACCCGCCCGGAACCCGTGCCCGCCGCGCGGGTCGCCGGGCGGGCGGGGCGCGACGGCGTGCACACCGAGGCGATGGGCTACCTGCTGGCCGAGCTACAGCACGTCCACCGGTCGCTGCCGGGTGCGACGTGGTGACCGCGCTGGAGGTCGCCTCGCGGGTACCCGACCCGGAGCTGCCGGTGCTGACGCTGGCCGACCTCGGCGTGCTGCGGGACGTGGTCGAGGCGGACGGGCGGGTGCTGGTGACCATCACGCCCACCTACTCGGGGTGCCCCGCGATCGAGGAGATGGGCGCGGACCTGCGCCGGTCGCTGCGCGCCGCCGGGTACGCCGACGTCGAGGTGCGGCTGTCGCTCACGCCCGCGTGGACCACGGACTGGATCAGCGAGGAGGGCAGGCGGAAGCTCGCGGCCGCCGGCATCGCGCCGCCGGCGCGCCTCGGGCCGCGCGCCGCCGGCCCGGTGCCGCTGAACCTCGTGCCGCCGGCGCGGCGGGTCGCCTGCCCCCGGTGCGGGTCGACCCGGACCACCGAGCTGTCCCGGTTCGGCTCGACGGCGTGCAAGGCGCTGCGGCGGTGCGCGGACTGCGCCGAACCCTTCGAGCACGTCAAGGAGATCTGATGGCGCGGCCGGTGTTCCACGAGCTGACCGTGGCCGCCGTCGACCGGCTGTGCGAGGACGCCGTCGCGGTGACCTTCGACGTGCCCGACGAGCTGGCGGACGCGTTCGCCTTTCGCGCCGGGCAGTACCTGACGCTGCGGATGGGCGAGCAGCGGCGCTCGTACTCGATCTGCGCGCCCGTCGGCTCGCCGCCGCGGATCGGGGTGCGGCGGGTCGACGGCGGGCTGTTCTCCGAGCACCTGGTCGACCGGGTGCGGTGCGGCGACGTGCTGGAGGTCCTGCCGCCGGCGGGGAACTTCGCGCCGGACGGGGGCGGGCACCACGGCCTGGTCGTCGCCGGCTCGGGCATCACGCCCGCGCTCTCCATCGCGGCCACGGTGCTCGCGGACGGCGCGCGGGTGACCCTGCTGTACGGCAACCGGCGGGCGGACACCGTGATGTTCGCGGACGAGCTGGCCGACCTGAAGGACCGCTACCCGGCGCGGTTCCAGCTCGTGCACGTGCTGTCGCGGGAGCCGCGGGACGTGGAGCTGTTCAGCGGTCGGCTGGACGGGGCGAAGCTCCGGGCGCTGTGCGCCACCGTCGTGCCGTTCCGGTCCGTCGACCAGTGGTGGCTGTGCGGGCCCTACGGGATGGTGCGGGAGGCGGAGGAGGTGCTGTCGTCGCTCGGCGCGGACCCGTCGACCGTGCACCGCGAGCTGTTCTACGTGGACGAGCCGCCACCGCCGCCGCGCCGGGCCGAGGAGTCGAGCGCCGCGCCGGCCGAGGCGGTGGTGGTGCTGGACGGCCGCACGACGACCGTGCCCCTGCCGGCCGGCACGCCGATCCTCGACGCGGCCCAACGCGTGCGCGCCGACCTGCCGTTCGCGTGCAAGGGCGGGGTGTGCGGCACGTGCCGGGCGCGGGTCTTGTCCGGGGCGGTCGACATGCGGCGGAACTACGCCCTGGAGCCGCGCGAGGTGGCCGAGGGCTTCGTGCTGACCTGCCAGGCGGTGCCGCTGACGCCGTCGGTCACGGTCGACTACGACGCCTGACCCACCGGCCCCTGTTGGGGTCGGCGGAAAAACTGCGGCGGAAAAACCACATCGCGAGCGGTGCCCCTCGGCCGATCAGCTAACGGGTCATGGAGGACTGCCACCACTCCAGGACCTCGTCCGCCATCCCCGGCACGGCCACGAGCAGGCCGTCCACCGGCAGGGACGCGTCCTCGCCCCGCCGGTCCAGCACGGCCGCGCCCGACTCCACCGCCAGCGCCACCGCCCCGGCCACGTCCCACTCGTGGTAGCTGTGCAGCACGGCCGCCGCCGCGTGCCCCAGCGCCACCTGCGCCACGGCCAGCGCCTTCGAGCCCAGCACCCGGACACCGGTGCCCGCCACGGCCGCCCGCGAGATGAACTCGCCCATACCCGGCCACGGCCCCGTGCGGGTCATCTCCGTGCACACGATCGAACTCGCGGGCAGCCCGTCGAGCCGCACCGGCGTCCCGTTCGCCCGCATGCCGCGCCCGCGCGCCGCCGCGTAGATCTGCGCCCGGTAGGGGTCGGCCACCACGCCGACGACCGGGCCCCAGCGGTCCACCAGGGCCAGGCTGTACGCGCACCACGGCACGCCCGCCACGTAGTTCGCCGTCCCGTCCACCGGGTCGACCACCCAGCGGAACTCGGCGTCCGCCGCCACGTCCGCGTCGGTGTCCTCGCAGAACACCGGGATGTCGGGGAACTCCGCGGTCAGCACGCGCCGCGTGTGCCGTTCGAGGGTCCGGTCGGTGTCGGTCACCCAGTCGAACGGCGACTCGTCGTCATCGGGGTGGGCGCCTCGGCCCGCCGTCGCCATGATGACGTCGGACGCGTCGTTGGCGAGGCGGCCCGCTACCTCCAGCGCGATCGACACCAGGCCGGGATCGACGGGCTGGGTGGGCCGGGACGACAAGACGGTCATGCCGCACTAGTCTCACCCCTCCTGGTGTCCGCGACACGACCACCAGGTGAAGCGATGACGATCTCCGGGTCAACGTCAACCGTGACGCGAGGAGTTCGACCGTCGTTCCCCGATCCGTCACGCCGCCGTGTCCTCGGCACCGCAGGGTGATCGACGTGCGTGTAGCGATCGTCACCGAGAGCTTCCTGCCCCAGGTGAACGGGGTGACCAACTCCGTCCTGCGCGTGCTGGAGCACCTGCGCTCGCGTGGCCACCGGGCCCTCGTCGTCGCGCCCGGCGCGGGTCCCGACCGGTACCGCGGCACGCCCGTGGTGCGCGTGCCCGCGGTCGACCTGCCGCGGTTCAGCTCGCTGCCGGTCGGCGTGCCGACCCGCCGGGTGCTGACCGCCCTGGCCGACTTCCGGCCCGACGTGGTGCACCTGGCCAGCCCGTTCGTGCTGGGCGCGCGCGGGCTGTCGGCGGCGCGCAGGCTCGGCCTGCCGACCGTCGCCGTCTACCAGACCGACGTCGCCGGTTTCGCGGGCCACTACGGCCTGGGCCTGACCGCGCGGGCCGCGTGGCGGTGGACGCGCCGGCTGCACTCGCAGGCCGACCGCACGCTCGCGCCGTCGACGTGGGCGGTGGACGCGTTGCGCACGCACGGCATCCCGCGGGTCCACCGGTGGGGCAGGGGCGTGGACGTCGACCTGTTCACGCCGGCCCGGCGGGACGAGGGTTTGCGGCGTTCGCTCGCGCCCGACGGCGCGCTGCTCGTCGGCTACGTGGGCAGGCTGTCACCGGAGAAGCGGGTCGACCGGTTGCGCGCGCTCGACGACGTGCCGGGCGTCCGCCTCGTGGTCGTCGGCGGGGGACCGGAGGAGGCGGCGTTGCGCCGCGAGCTGCCGAACGCGGCGTTCCTCGGGTTCCGGGGCGGGGTGGAGCTGGCGGCGGCGTACGCGTCGCTCGACGTGTTCGTGCACACCGGCCCGCACGAGACGTTCTGCCAGGCCGTGCAGGAGGCGCTGGCCAGCGGTGTGCCGGTGGTGGCGCCGGACGCGGGCGGTCCGCGCGACCTCGTGCGGCCGGACACCGGCTACCTGTTCACCACCGACGGCGAACTGCGCGCGGCCGTGCTGGCGCTGCGCGACCCGTTGCGGCGCAGGCGGTACGGCAACGCGGCCCGCCGCTGGGTGCGCGGCCGGACGTGGTCGGCGGTGTGCGACGAGCTGATCGGCCACTACCGCGCCGTCGCGGGCCTGCCGGAGCGCCGCGCCGCATGAGGATCGTCCAACTGGCGAACTTCTACGGCCCGCGCTCGGGCGGCCTGCGCACCGCGCTCCACCACCTGGGCAGGGGGTACGCGGCGGCGGGCCACGAGGTGACCCTCGTGGTGCCCGGACCGACACGGGCGGACGACCGGCTCGCGCCCGCCGTCCGCCGCGTCACGCTGCCCGCGCCCCGCATACCCGGCACGGGCGGCTACCGGGCGGTGGACCCGTGGCGCGTGCGCGCCCTGCTGGAGCACCTGCGCCCCGAGCGGCTGGAGGTCTCCGACCGGTTGACGCTGCGGGGCATGGGGCGCTGGGCGGCGGAGCGCGGCGTGCCGAACGCGGTGGTCTCGCACGAGCGGCTGGACCGCCTGCTGGAGCAGTTCCTCCTGCCGCCGGACCGGGCGCGGCGGTGCGCGGACCGGGCGAACGCGCGGATGGCCGCCTCGTACGACACGGTGGTGTGCACGACGGACTTCGCGCGCGAGGAGTTCGACCGCATCGGCGCGCGCAACGTGGCCCGCGTGCCGCTGGGCGTCGACCTGCGCACCTTCACGCCCACCCGCCACGACCGGTCGCTCAGGGCGGAGCTGGCCAGGGGCGCGGACGCCCTCCTGGTGCACTGCGGCCGGCTGTCACCGGAGAAGCACGTCGAGCGCAGCGTCGACACCGCCGCCGAACTCCACGCCGCCGGCCACCGGGTGCGGCTGGTCGTCGCCGGCGACGGGCCGCGGCGGGAGGCGCTGGAACGCCGCGCGGCGGGCCTGCCGGTGACGTTCCTCGGGTTCGTCGGGCGGCGCACCGCGGTGGCGGACCTGCTGGCGACGGCCGACGTGTCGCTGGCGCCGGGCCCGCACGAGACGTTCGGCCTGGCGGCCCTGGAGGCGCTGGCCTCCGGCACGCCGGTCGTGGTGTCCGCGTCGTCGGCGCTGCGCGAGATCGTGCGGCCGGGGTGCGGCGCGGCGGTGCCGGACCACGCGCCGGCGTTCGCGAGCGCGGTGAGCGCGCTGCTGGACGGCCCCGAGCCGGCGCGCCGGTCGGCGGCTCGGGCGCGGGCCGAGGAGTACCCGTGGCAGGCGGCGGTGGACGGGATGCTCTCGGCGCTGCGCGCGGCCTGAGCCCCGTCACGTCGGGCCCCGTCACGCCGACCGCCGCACCCGGCCGGAGCCCGGTCCTGCCGGGGAACCGCGCCCCGCCGGGAACCCCCTCCGCGACGGCCGTCGCACCCCCTCGCCGCACACCGCCCACCGACCACGATCGGGCTATCGTCGACGCTGCTCAGGCACGGTGGGCGGTGGACGGGATGCCGGTCTCAGCGGGCGTCACCTAGGCTTTCGCCATGTCGCGCGCAGGTCTGGACAAGAACCCCCGCGAGGTCGCCGAGATGTTCGACGGCGTGGCCAAGGGCTACGACCGCACGAACTCCGTCATGACCCTGGGGTTCGACCGGCGCTGGCGGGAGTGGAGCCGCCGGGTCCTGGACGCCCGCGCCGGTGAGCGGGTGCTCGACCTCGCGGCGGGCACCGCCGTGTCCACCGTCGGGTACGCCTCGTCCGGCGCCTGGTGCGTCGCCGCCGACTTCTCCCTCGGCATGCTGCTCGGCGGCGCGCACCGGCCCGTGCCGAAGGTGGCCGCCGACGCGCTGCGCCTGCCGTTCGCGGACGGGGTGTTCGACGCCGTCACGGTCTCGTTCGGCATCCGGAACTTCAACGACACCGAGGCCGCCCTGCGCGAGATGGCCCGCGTGGTCCGGCCCGGTGGCCGCCTGGTGGTCTGCGAGGTGTCGACGCCGACGTTCCGGCCGTTCCGGTTCGTCTACCTGCGCTACCTGCTGCGGGTGCTGCCGCTCGTCGCCCGGTTCGTGTCGTCCAACCCGGACGCCTACCAGTACCTGGCCGAGTCCATGCGCACGTGGCCGGACCAGCGCTCGCTCGCCGAGATCATCGCCAAGGCCGGGTGGGAGGACGTCGCCTGGCTCAACCTGACCGGCGGCGTGGTCGCCCTCCACCGCGCCACCAAGCCGCCTGCCGCGTGACCGCCCGCCCCGGCTGACGGGCCTCTCAGCAGGCCGCAAGTAGACTCGGCCTCGACTTTGTGAACCCAGGCACAAGGAGCGGGGATGACGACTCCCAGCCGCCGCAAGGCAGGCGAGGACGCCGAGGTGATCGTGGTCGGCGCGGGCCCGGCGGGCTCCACGGCCGCCGCTTACCTGGCTCGCGCGGGCCTCGACGTGCTGCTGCTGGAGAAGTCGGTGTTCCCCCGCGAGAAGGTCTGCGGCGACGGCCTGACGCCGCGCGGCGTCAAGCAGCTCGTCGACCTGGGCATCGACACCCGCGAGGAGGCGGGCTGGCTGCACAACCGGGGCCTGCGGGTGGTCGGCGGCGGCGTCACGCTGGAGCTGGACTGGCCGGACCTGGCCACCTTCCCGCCCTACGGCGTGGTGCGGCCCCGCCAGGACTTCGACGAGCTGCTGGCCCGCACGGCGCAGCAGGCGGGCGCGCGGCTGCGCGAGCGGACCACGGTCACCGGCGCGCTCACCGAGCGCGGCCGGGTCGTCGGCGTCACCGCCAAGGCCGGGCCGGACCGGGAGCCGGTCACCTACCGGGCCCCGATCGTGCTGGGCTGCGACGGCGTGAGCGCGCGGCTCGCGCTCAGCGTCGGCATCCAGAAGGACGACGCCAAGCCGATGGGCGTCGCGGTCCGCCGCTACTACGCCAGCCCCCGCACCAAGGACGACTACCTCGAATCCCACCTGGAGCTGTGGGACCGCGCGAACGACGTCCTGCTGCCCGGCTACGGCTGGATCTTCGGCATGGGCGACGGCACGGTGAACGTCGGGCTGGGCATCCTCAGCACCTCCAAGGCGTACGGGACTACGGATTACCGAGCCCTCCTCAGGTCCTGGCTCGACGGCACGCCCGAGGAGTGGGGCTTCCGCGAGGAGAACGCCGTCGGCCGGATCGGCGGCGCGGCGCTGCCGATGGGGCTCAACCGCAAGCCGCACTACCGGGACGGGTTGCTGCTGGTCGGCGACGCGGGCGGCATGGTGAACCCGTTCAACGGCGAGGGCATCGGCTACGCGATGGAGTCGGCCCGGATCGCGGCGGAGAGCGTCGTGCAAGCCCTGGCCCGCACGGGCGCGAGCCGGGAGCGCGCGCTGCACGGCTACCCCGTGCGCATCGAGCAGGCGCTGGGCAGCTACTACCGGCTGGGCAACGTCTTCAGCCGGCTCATCGGCAACCCGGCCGTCATGCGCACCGCGACGAAGTACGGCCTACCTCGGAAGACGCTGATGAAACTGGTCCTGAAGCTGCTCGCGGGCCTTTACGACCCGAAGGACGGCGACTCGTTCGACCGCATCATCACGGCGGCCACGAAACTCGCCCCAACGGCCTAATCGCACACCGCTATCCGACGCAGCGCCGACTTGTGGGTCGGCGCTGTTTCGTTTTGCGTGTGGCGCCGTTCACCACCGGGGTCCGAAGCCGTTGACCGGCGGGCGGTAAGACCAGGTAGCAGGCGTGCAGGGGGTGGCCGTCACGCCTCTGTGTGACGTTCTACACTGGCCCTCAGGTCTTGTGAATCAGTTCACAACCGGCTGAGATGCCTTGTGAAGTGTTTCACAAGCGACCTGCGGATCGTTAGGCCCGCCTAACTTCCGGAGGGCGCAAGAACACCCCTTAGGGTGCGCAACGGTCGGCGGTGCACCACCACCGCGACACGCGAGGAAAGGACGACGGAGAGTGCTGGACCCTTACCTCCCCCTCGTATTGATGTTCGCCCTCGCCGGGGCCTTCGCGCTGTTCTCCGTGACGGCCGCGCCGTACATCGGTCCCCGCCGCTACAACCGCGCCAAGCTCGACGCGTACGAGTGCGGCATCGAACCGTCACCCCAGCCCGTGGTGGGCGGCGGCCGGATGCCGGTCGCCTACTACCTCACGGCGATGCTGTTCATCCTGTTCGACATCGAAATGGTGTTCCTCTACCCCTTCGCGGTCTCCGCGGACCGGCTCGGCCTGTTCGGCCTGGTGGAGATCGCACTGTTCGTCGCGACGGTCGGCTTCGCGTACGCCTACGTGTGGCGGCGCGGCGGCCTCGACTGGAACTGAGGGGGAAGACCCGTGGGTCTCGAAGAGAAGCTCCCGAACGGCATCCTGCTCGCCAGCGTGGAGAAGCTGGTCAACTGGACCCGCAAGTCCTCGCTCTGGCCTGCCACGTTCGGCCTCGCCTGCTGCGCCATCGAGATGATGACCACCGGCGGACCGCGCTACGACCTCGCGCGGTTCGGCATGGAGGTCTTCCGCGCCTCGCCGCGCCAGGCCGACCTGATGATCGTCGCGGGCCGCGTGACCAACAAGATGGCGCCGGTGCTGCGCCAGATCTACGACCAGATGCCCGAGCCGCGCTGGGTGCTCGCGATGGGCGTGTGCGCCTCCAGCGGCGGCATGTTCAACAACTACGCGGTGGTGCAGGGCGTGGACCACGTCGTGCCGGTCGACATGTACCTGCCCGGCTGCCCGCCGCGGCCGGAGATGCTGATCGACGCGATCCTCAAGATCCACGCCAAGATCATGGACGAGCCGCTGGGCGCGAACCGGGCCGCGCTGCTGGCCGAATCCGGCCACACGACGCAGCTCGTCCCGTCCTCCCAGCGGTTTGCGAAGAAGTGAGCGGCATGGCTGACGACAAGCGCGAGGTCGAGAAGACCCCCGGCGCGGACACCCCGAGCCGGAACGGGCAGGCGCTCAGCTCGGCGAGCGCGAGCGAGGCCCAGCACGAGGAGCACCGGGAGCGCGGCGGCGTCGTCGCGGGCAAGGCGCGCAAGGGCATGTTCGGCGCCAGCGGCTCCGGCGACACCTCCGGGTTCGGCGGCCTGCGGCTGCCCGCCCACGTCGTCGCGCCCAGCGAGCGCCCGTACGGCGGCTGGTTCGACGAGGTCGCCGACGAGCTGCTGGCCGCGATCCACGAGCGCGGCCTGCCCGCCGACACCGTCCAGCAGGTCACCGTCGACCGCGGCGAGATCACGTTCTACCTGCGCCGCGAGCACCTGGTGGACGTCGCGCGCATCCTGCGCGACGACCCGGCGCTGCGGTTCGAGCTGTGCAGCTCGGTGTCCGGCGTGGACTACGGCGTGGACGCGCCGCAGCGGCTGCACTCCGTCTACCACCTGACGTCGATGACCTACCACAGGCGCATCCGGCTGGAGGTCGCGGTCGACGTCGACGACGCGCACGTGCCCAGCGTGGTGTCGGTCTACCCGACCGCGGACTGGCAGGAGCGCGAAGCCTGGGACATGTTCGGGATCGTCTACGACGGCCACCCCGGACTGACCCGAATCCTCATGCCGGACGACTGGGACGGCCACCCGCAGCGCAAGGACTACCCGCTCGGCGGCATCCCGGTGGAGTACAAGGGCGCGGAGATCCCCCCGCCAGACCAGAGGCGGTCCTACTCATGACCGAACGGCTTTCCGACGTGACCACGGGCACCGCCACCGGGCCCGCCGGGCGCGACAGCGACTCGTACGGCGCGAACCAGCAGGCCGACCCCTACGCCTCGTCCCGCCAGACCACCGAGGGCACCGTCTACACGGTGACCGGCGGCGACTGGGACGAGGTGCTGGCCGACGCGGCGGGTGACGAGCGCATCGTCATGAACCTCGGTCCGCAGCACCCGTCGACGCACGGCGTGCTGCGCCTGGTGCTGGAGCTGGAGGGCGAGACCGTCACCCAGGCCCGCAGCGTCATCGGGTACCTGCACACCGGCATCGAGAAGAACGTCGAGTACCGCAACTGGACCCAGGGCGTCACGTTCGTGACCCGCATGGACTACCTGGCGCCGCTGCACAACGAGGCCGCGTACTGCCTCGCCGTGGAGAAGCTGCTCGGCGTCGCGGTGCCCGAGCGCGCGCAGACGATCCGCGTGCTGCTGATGGAGCTGAACCGGATCAGCTCGCACCTGGTGGCGCTGGCCACCGGCGGCATGGAGCTGGGCGCGCTGACCGGCATGACGGCCGGGTTCCGCGAGCGCGAGGAAGTCCTGCACCTGCTGGAGTACCTGACCGGCCTGCGGATGAACCACGCCTACATCCGCCCCGGCGGCCTGGCGCAGGACATCCCGGCCGACGCGCCGGAGCGCATCCGCGCCTTCATCAAGGTGATGGACTCGCGCCTGCCGGACTACGACAAGCTGCTCACCGGCCAGCCGATCTGGCGGAACCGGTTGCAGGGCATCGGCTACCTGCCGGTGGACGCGTGCCTGGCGCTCGGCGTCACCGGCCCGGTCCTGCGGTCCGCGGGCCTGCCCTGGGACCTGCGCAAGATCGAGCCGTACTCGGGCTACGAGCACTACACCTTCGAGGTGCCGACCTCGAACGAGGCGGACTCGTTCGCCCGGTACCGGCTGCGGGTCGCCGAGATCCACGAGTCGCTCAAGATCGTCCGGCAGGCGGTGGACCGGCTCGCGCCCGGCCCGGTCATGGTGGAGGACGCCAAGATCGCGTGGCCCGCGCAGCTGACCATCGGCGCGGACGGCATGGGCAACTCGCTGGAGCACGTCCGCAAGATCATGGGCCAGTCGATGGAGTCCCTCATCCACCACTTCAAGCTGGTGACCGAGGGCTTCCAGGTGCCGGCGGGCCAGGTGTACGTGCCGATCGAGTCGCCGCGCGGCGAGCTGGGCTACCACGTGGTGTCCGACGGCGGCACCCGGCCGATGCGCGTGCACGTCCGCGAACCCAGCTTCGTGAACCTCCAGTCGATGCCCGCGATGTGCGAGGGCGGCATGGTCGCCGACGTCATCGCGTCGGTGGCCTCTATCGACCCGGTGATGGGTGGTTGTGACCGATGAGCACTCCCGAGAACGTCATCGCGGCGTCCCCGCTGGACCCGGCGGAGACCCGGCGGATGGCCGAGGCGACGACGGCGGACACCACCGTGTTCGGTCCCGACACGGTGGCGCGTGCGCGGGCGATCGTGGCCCGCTACCCGCAGTCCCGGTCCGCGCTGCTGCCGATGCTGCACCTCGTGCAGTCGGTGGAGGGCTACGTGAGCCAGGCAGGCATCACGTTCTGCGCCGACCAGCTCGACCTGACCAACGCCGAGGTCAGCGCGGTCGCGACGTTCTACACCATGTACAAGCGCCGCCCGTGCGGCGAGCACCTGGTGAGCGTCTGCACGAACACGCTGTGCGCCGCGCTCGGCGGTGACGCCATCTACGCCCGGCTGCGCGAGCACCTGGGCTCGGACGGCAGGCCGCTTGGCCACGAGGAGACCTCGGGCGAGCCCGGCGCGCCCGGCTCGATCACGCTGGAGCACGCCGAGTGCCTGGCGGCCTGCGACCTGGGGCCGGTGCTCCAGGTGAACTACGAGTTCTTCGACAACCAGACCCCGGAGAAGGCGCTGGAGCTGGTGAAGTCGTTGCAGGCCGGTGAGAAGCCGCACCCGACGCGGGGCGCCCCGCTGACCGACTTCCGGCAGGCCGAGCTCCAGCTCGCGGGTTTCTTCGACGGCCGGGACGCGGACGTCGACGGCCCGTCGGCCGCGCCGGAGACGGTGCGCGGCGCGGCCCTCGCGGCGGACCGCGGCTGGACCGCGCCGGCGATGCCGGAGCACGCCGAGTTCCCTGCCCTGCCGGACAAGAAGTAGGGGGAGGCTGACCAGTGGTCGACAACCTGACTCCGGTCCTCACCAAGCGGTGGCTGTCGCCGCGCTCGTGGACGCTGAAGACCTACGAGCAGCTGGAGGGGTACACGGCACTGCGCAAGGCGCTGACCGCCCACCCGGACCAGCTCATCCAGCAGTGCAAGGACTCCGGCCTGCGCGGCCGGGGCGGCGCGGGCTTCCCGACCGGGCTGAAGTGGGGCTTCATCCCGCAGAACGACGGCAAGCCGCACTACCTCGTCATCAACGCCGACGAGGGCGAGCCGGGCACCTGCAAGGACATCCCGCTGATGATGGCCGACCCGCACTCGCTGATCGAGGGCGTCATCATCACCTCGTACGCCATCCGGGCCAACTTCGCCGCGATCTACGTGCGCGGCGAGGTGCTGCACTGCATCCGGCGGCTGAACGCGGCGGTGCAGGAGGCGTACGCGGCGGGCTACCTGGGCAAGGACATCCTCGGTTCCGGGTTCGACCTCGACGTGGTCGTGCACGCCGGCGCGGGCGCGTACATCTGCGGCGAGGAGACGGCGCTGCTGGACTCGCTGGAGGGCAAGCGCGGCCAGCCCCGGCTCAAGCCCCCGTTCCCCGCGACCGCCGGCCTCTACGCCTCGCCCACCGTGGTGAACAACGTCGAGACCATCGCGTCGGTGCCCTACATCGTGAACGGCGGCGCGGACTGGTTCCGCGCGATGGGCCGCGAGCGGTCGCCGGGCCCGAAGATCTACTCGCTGTCCGGCCACGTCGAGCGGCCCGGCCAGTACGAGGCGCCGATGGGCACCACCCTCCGGCAGCTGCTGGAGCTGGCGGGCGGCATGAAGGACGGCATCCCGCTGAAGTTCTGGACGCCGGGCGGCTCGTCCACCCCGCTGTTCACCGCCGAGCACCTCGACGTGCCGCTGGACTTCGAGGGCGCGTCGGAAGCCGGGTCGATGCTGGGCACCACCGCGTTGCAGATCTTCAACGAGACGGTGTCCGTGCCCTGGGCGGTCATGAAGTGGACCGAGTTCTACAAGCACGAGTCGTGCGGCAAGTGCACGCCGTGCCGCGAGGGCACCTACTGGCTGGTCCAGATCCTCCAGCGGATGAACCGCAACGAGGGCACCGCGGGTGACATCGAGACGCTGCTGGACATCTGCGACAACATCCTGGGCCGCTCGTTCTGCGCGCTCGGCGACGGCGCGGTCAGCCCGATCACCAGCGGCATCAAGTACTTCAAGGACGAGTTCCTCGCCCTGTGCGACCAGAACTCCAAGGTGTTGGCAGGAGCAAGCGCATGACGATCGCGCCTGACAAGAGCACGGAGGTCGTGGTACCCGAGGGCCACGTCAAGCTGGTCATCGACGGCCTGGAGGTCGTCGCGCCCAAGGGCGAGCTGCTGATCCGCACCGCCGAGCGCCTGGGCATCGTCGTGCCGCGGTTCTGCGACCACCCGCTGCTGGACCCGGCGGGCGCGTGCCGGCAGTGCCTGGTCGAGGTGGAGATGGGCGGGCGGCCCATGCCCAAGCCGCAGGCGTCCTGCACCATGACCGTCGCCGACGGCATGGTGGTGAAGACCCAGCTGACCTCGCCGGTCGCGGACAAGGCGCAGCAGGGCGTGATGGAGCTGCTGCTGATCAACCACCCGCTGGACTGCCCGGTCTGCGACAAGGGCGGCGAGTGCCCGCTGCAGAACCAGGCGCTCAAGCACGGCCGCGCGGAGTCCCGGTTCCACGAGCACAAGCGGACGTTCCCCAAGCCGATCCCGATCAGCACGCAGGTGTTGCTCGACCGCGAGCGGTGCGTGCTGTGCCAGCGGTGCACGCGGTTCTCGAAGGAGATCGCCGGTGACCACAACTTCCTGGACCTGCTGGAGCGCGGCGCGCACCAGCAGGTGGGTACGGCGTCGACCGCCGAGATCAACGGCGCCGGCGGGGATCGCAACCAGTCCTACTTCTCCGGCAACACCATCCAGATCTGCCCGGTGGGCGCGCTGACGTCCGCCGCCTACCGGTTCCGCGCCCGGCCGTTCGACCTGGTGTCGACGCCCGGCGTGTGCGAGCACTGCTCGTCGGGCTGCGCGGAGCGCACCGACTGGCGGCGCGGCAAGGTGCAGCGCAAGCTGGCCGGCGACGACCCCGAGGTCAACGAGGAGTGGATCTGCGACAAGGGCCGGTTCGCGTTCCGCTACGCCACCGCCGACGACCGGATCACCCGGCCGCTCGTGCGCGACGCCGAGTCCGGTGAGCTGCGCGAGTCGTCGTGGACCGAGGCGTTGCGGATCGCGGCGGAGGGCTTGGCCAAGGCGCGCGACGGCCGGGGCGCGGGCGTGCTCGCGGGCGGGCGGCTGACCGTGGAGGACGCCTACGCGTACTCGAAGTTCGCCCGGATCGCGTTGCGCACCAACGACGTCGACTTCCGCGCGCGGCCGCACTCGGACGAGGAGCTGGCGTTCCTCACGTCGTCGGTGCTGGGCACCACGCCTGCCGACGGCGTGACCTTCCGGGGCATCGAGGCCGCGCCCGCCGCGCTGCTGGTGGCGTTCGAGCCGGAGGAGGAGGCGCCGATCGTCTTCCTGCGGCTGCGCAAGGCGGCCCGTGCGAAGAAGACCAAGGTGTTCCACCTGGGCCAGTTCACCTCGCCCGCCGTGGAGAAGACGTTCGGCACGCTGCTGGCGTGCGTGCCCGGCGGCGAGCCCGCCGCGCTGAACGCCCTGCCCGAGCACGCCGCCGACGTGGTGGAGGATTTGGGCAAGCCGGGTTCGGTCATCCTGGTCGGCGAACGCGCCGCCGAGGTGCCCGGCCTGTTCTCGGCGGTCGCGGCGCTGGCGCGGCGGACCGGCGCGAAGGTCGCGTGGATCCCGCGCCGGGCCGGTGAGCGCGGCGCGCTGGAGGCCGGCCTGCTGCCGACGCTGCTGCCCGGCGGCCGGTCGGTGTCCGACGCCGAGGCCCGCGCGCACGTCGAGCGGGTCTGGGGCCTGGCGGCGGGCGCGCTGCCCGCGTCGGCCGGTCGGGACACCACGGGCATCCTCACCGCCGCCGCGAGCGGCGCGCTGGACGCGCTGGTGGTCGGCGGCGTCGACCCGTTCGACCTGCCGGACCCGGCGCTGGCCGAGCGCGCGCTGGCCGCCGTCGGCTTCGTGGTCAGCCTGGAGCTGCGGCACAGCGCGGTCACCGCGCACGCCGACGTGGTGCTCCCGGTCGCGCCCGCGGTCGAGAAGGCGGGCAGCTACCTGAACTGGGAGGGCCGCCACCGCCCGTTCGGCACCACGCTGGAGGGCACCGGAGCGCTGCCCGACGGGCGGGTGCTGGACACGCTGGCCGTCGAGATGGACGCCGACCTGTTCACCCAGACCCCGGCGTCCGCCGCCGCCGACTTCGCCCGCCTCGGCCGCGGCGACTCGTCGACCGGCGTCGCCGCCCCGGCGGTCGCCGCGCCGCTGCTGCCGCAGCCCAAGGACGGCCAGGTCGTCCTCGCGACCTGGCGGCGGCTGCTGGACAACGGCTCGATGCAGGACGGCGAGCCGAACCTGGCGGGCACCGCCCGGCCCGTGGTGGCCAAGCTGTCCGAGGCGACCGCGCACCGGCTGGGCGTGCGGCTCGGCGGCGACGTCACCGTGTCCACCGAGCGCGGCGCGGTGTCCCTGCCGGTCGAGGCGGCGGACCTGCCCGACGGCGTCGTGTGGCTGCCCGGCAACTCCGGCGCGGTCACCGTGCGGCGGACCCTGGCCGCCGGCCACGGCTCCGTCGTGACCGTGTCGCCCGCCGGGGAGACCGCGTCGGCCCCGTCCGCCGCGGGCTCCGCTGGGGACATCGCGTCTGCCCCGTCCGCCGCGGGCTCCGCTGGGGACATCACGTCGGCCCCGTCCGCCGCGGGCTCCGCTGGGGAAATCACGTCGCCCGGAGGCAAGGCATGAGCACCGCACAACTCCTCGCCGACGACCCGGTCTGGCTGATCCTGGTCAAGGTCGTGGGCATCTTCGCGTTCCTCGTGGTCATGACCCTGTTCATGATCAACTGGGAGCGCAAGGTGGTCGCCCGGATGCAGCAGCGGCCGGGACCCAACCGGGTCGGGCCGGGCGGCTGGCTCCAGTCCCTGGCCGACGGCCTGAAGCTGGCGTTCAAGGAGGACATCCGCCCGGTCCTGGCGGACAAGTGGGTGTTCTTCCTGGCGCCGGTGATCTCCTGCATCCCCGCGTTCGTCGCGTTCTCGGTCATCCCGCTCGGCGGTGAGGTCTCGATCTTCGGCGAGACCACCGCGCTCCAGCTGGTCGACCTGCCGGTCGGCGTGCTGGTCGTGCTCGCCTGCTCGTCGCTGGGCGTCTACGGCATCGTGCTGTCCGGCTGGGCGTCCGGCTCGCCGTACCCGCTGCTGGGCGCGCTGCGGTCGGCCGCGCAGGTCATCTCCTACGAGATCGCGATGGGCCTGTCCATCGTCGCCGTGGTGATGAGCTCGCACTCGCTGTCCACGGCGGACATCGTCGGCACCCAGTCCGGCACCATCCTCTGGGGCGCGCTGCCCGCGTGGAACGCGATCCTGCTGCCGGTCAGCTTCGTCATCTACGTGATCTCGATGGTCGGCGAGACCAACCGCGCGCCGTTCGACCTCCCCGAGGCCGAGTCGGAGCTGGTCGGCGGCTTCCACACCGAGTACAGCTCGCTGAAGTTCGCGCTGTTCTTCCTCGCCGAGTACGTGAACATGGTGACGGTGTCGGCGCTGGCCACCACGCTGTTCCTGGGCGGCTGGCAGTTCCCGTTCGTCGGCGTCGACCACTTCCTGAACAGCGGCTGGTGGGGCCTGCTCTGGTTCGTCATCAAGACGCTGGGCTTCCTGTTCCTGTTCATCTGGCTGCGCGGCACGCTGCCCCGCCTGCGCTACGACCAGTTCATGCGGCTGGGTTGGAAGTTCCTGGTCCCGATCGCGCTGTTCTGGTTCGTCGCGGTGGCGTTCACCCGGTACCTGTCCCAGGAGAAGCAGGCGGGCAACACCAGCACCGGCGTCCTGCTCGCCGTCTTCGGCGTGGTGCTCGCGGTGATCCTGCTCATCGCGTTCCTGCTGCCGGACAAGCGCGACCAGCGCGACCCGCACGCCGTGCCGGTGACCGGCGGCGGGTTCCCCGTGCCGCCGCTCGACCTGCAAGTGCCCAAGTCGCCGCCGCGCCGGCAGGTCCCGGTGGCGCAACTGCCGTCGACGGGCGAGCGGGCGGCGGCACCCGCAGCGGTTACCGCTTCAGCGAAGGAGGCCGGCGATGGGGATGCTTGATCCCGTCAAGGGGTTCGGCGTGACCTTCGGGACGATGTTCAAGAAGGTCGTCACCGAGGAGTACCCCGAGGTCAAGAAGGTCACCGCGCCGCGCTTCCACGGCCGGCACCAGCTCAACCGGCACCCGGACGGGCTGGAGAAGTGCGTCGGCTGCGAGCTGTGCGCGTGGGCCTGCCCGGCGGACGCGATCTTCGTCGAGGGCGGTGACAACACCGAGGAGGAGCGCTACTCGCCCGGTGAGCGGTTCGGCGCGGACTACCAGATCAACTACCTGCGGTGCATCGGCTGCGGCCTGTGCATCGAGGCGTGCCCGACCCGGTCGCTGACCATGACGAACGAGTACGAGCTGGCCGACGACGACCGGCAGAAGCTGATCTTCACCAAGGAGGACCTGCTCGCGCCGCTGCTGCCCGGCATGGAGCAGCCGCCGCACCCCATGCGGCTCGGCGACAACGAGCAGGACTACTACGTGAACGGCCCGGCGCTCGCCCGGCAGGCGGGCGTGCCGGAAGGCGCCACCGTCGAGACCGGCCCCGAGGAGGCGCGGAGGTGAACGCGGTGCTCTCCTTCCTGGCGCGGCAGCCGGAACCCGTGCAGCAGGCCGTCGTGGACACCGTGACCACGGGCGAGGCCGTCGCGTTCTGGGTGCTCGGCCCGCTGGCGCTGGCCGGCGCGCTGGGGATGCTGTTCGCCCGGAACGCCGTGCACTCCGCGCTGTGGCTGGTGCTGACCATGCTCAGCCTCGGCGTGCTCTACATGGTCCAGCAGGCGCCGTTCCTCGGTTTCGTGCAGATCATCGTCTACACCGGCGCGATCATGATGCTGTTCCTGTTCGTGCTGATGCTGGTCGGCCGGGACAGCTCCGACTCGGTGGTCGAGGTGCTGCGCGGGCAGCGGCTCGCGGCGACCGTGCTGGGCATCGGGTTCGCCGGCCTGGTGGTGGGCTCGCTGGCGCGGGCGCTGACCGACGTCGAGCCGGTCGGCCTGGAGCGGCAGAACACGCAGGGCGGCGGCAACGTCGCCAACATCGGCGAGGCGCTGTTCACGGACTACCTGTTCCCGTTCGAGCTGACGTCGGCGCTGCTGATCACCGCGGCGGTCGGCGCGATGGTGCTCGCGTTCAGCTCGCGGACCGGCAAGGACGCCAAGAAGACGCAGCGCGAGCTGGTCGAGGAGCGCTTCCGCGGCGACCGCGTCGGCTCCCTGCCCGGTCCCGGCGTGTTCGCCACGGCGAACTCCGTCGCCACCCCGGCGCTGCTGCCGGACGGCTCGGTGGCCGCCGAGTCCCTGTCGGACCTCATCGAGACGACCGCGAAGGAGGACCTGGACGACGACGTCGCCGAGGTCTCCGGCTCCGGTCAGGAGGCCGACGCGCACGCCCTCAAGGGAGAGCAGCCGTGACACCCACCTACTACCTGTTGCTGTCCGCCCTGCTGTTCAGCCTCGGCGCGGTCGGCGTGCTGGTGCGGCGCAACGCCATCGTCGTGTTCATGTGCGTCGAGCTGATGCTGAACGCGGTGAACCTGAGCCTCGTCACGTTCGCCCGCATCAACGGCGCGCTCGACGGCCAGGTGATGGCGTTCTTCGTGATGGTCGTCGCCGCCGCCGAGGTCGTGGTGGGCCTGACGATCATCATGGCGATCTTCAAGACCCGTCGCTCGGCCTCGGTCGACGACTCCAACCTGCTGAAGTACTAGGGGACACGGTGTCTGCTCTGATGCTCGACCCCGCGAGCGGGTCCTCGGACGTGGTCGCCGCCGGCGGGATCGGCGGTCTCGCGTGGCTGTTGCTGGCCCTGCCCGCGTTCGGCGCGCTGGTGCTGCTGCTCGGCGGCAGGCGCACCGACAAGTGGGGCCACCTGCTGGGCTGCGCCACCGTCATCGCGGCGTTCGCCTACGGCCTGGTGCTGTTCTTCGACACCCTCGGGCGGACCGGGCAGCGCACCAGCGAGCTGCACCTGTTCGACTGGGTGCCGGTCAACGCGCTGAACGTCGAGTTCGGCCTGCGCATCGACCCGCTGTCGCTGACCTTCGTCCTGCTCATCACCGGCGTCGGCGCGCTGATCCACATCTACTCCATCGGGTACATGGCGCACGAGGCCGGGCGGCGGAAGTTCTTCGCCTACCTCAACCTCTTCGTCGCCGCGATGCTCCTGCTGGTGCTGGGCAACGGGTTCGTGACGCTGTACTTCGGCTGGGAGGGCGTGGGTCTCGCGTCCTACCTGCTGATCGGCTGGTACCAGTACAAGCCGGAGGCCGCGTCCGCGGCGAAGAAGGCGTTCCTGATGAACCGGGTCGGCGACCTGGGCCTCGCGATCGCGATCTTCATCCTGTTCAAGGAGCTGGGCACCACGCAGTACACCGAGGTGTTCGCGCGGGTGGGCGAGCTGTCCGCCGCCGAGGTCACCGCGGTGACGCTGCTGCTCCTGCTCGGCGCGTGCGGCAAGTCCGGCCAGTTCCCGCTCCAGGCGTGGCTCCCGGACGCGATGGCGGGCCCGACGCCGGTCTCGGCCCTGATCCACGCGGCGACGATGGTCACGGCGGGCGTCTACCTGATCGCCCGGTCCAACCCGATCTACAACGCCTCCGCCGACGGCCGCCTGGTCGTGATGGTCATCGGCGCGGTCACGCTGATCATCGGGTGCATCATCGGCTGCGCCTACGACGACTTCAAGAAGGTCCTCGCGTACTCGACGGTCAGCCAGATCGGCTACATGATCCTCGCCGTCGGCCTCGGCCCGGTCGGCTACGCGCTGGGCATCATGCACCTGCTCACGCACGGCTTCTTCAAGGCCGGGCTGTTCCTCGGCGCGGGCTCGGTCATGCACGGCATGAACGACGAGGGCGACATCCGCCGGATGGGCGGCCTGGCGAGGAAGATGCCGATCACCTTCGTGACGTGGGCGCTGGGCTACCTCGCGCTGATCGGCTTCCCGTTCCTGTCCGGCTACTTCTCCAAGGACGCCATCATCGCGGCGGCGTTCAGCGAGCCGGGCTGGCGCGGCTGGGTGTTCGGCGGCGCGGCGGCGCTGGGCGCGGGCATCACCGCGTTCTACATGACCCGCCTGCTGATCCTGGTGTTCCTGGGCAAGCCGCGGTGGCGGGACCTCAAGAGCGAGGACGGCCGCGACTACCACCCGCACGAGTCGCCGCCGTCGATGACGATCCCGATGATCGTGCTGGCGTTCGGCTCGGTCGGCGCGGGCTTCTTCTTCGACGCGGACCACAACCTCGCGGGCTGGCTCACGCCGTCGCTCGGCGAGCTCCAGGAGCAGCACGGCGTGCTCTCGCACGGCGTCGTGAACGCCCTGGTGCTCGGCCTGTCGGCGCTCGGCGTGCTGGTGGCGTACCTGCTGTTCGGCCGCGCGCCGCAGCCGGTGACCCGGCCCGAGCGGGTGTCGTTCCCGGTCCGCGCCGCGCGCGCCGACCTGTACGGCAACGCGCTGAACGAGGCGCTGTTCGCGCGGCCGGGCACCTGGCTCACCCGCGCGCTGGTGTTCGTGGACAACAAGGGCGTGGACGGCCTGGTCAACGGGTCGGCCGCGCTGCTGGGCGGTAGCTCGGGCCGGTTGCGCAGGCTCCAGACCGGCTTCGTGCGCTCGTACGCGCTCTCCATGCTCCTGGGTGCGATCTTCGTCCTGGGCGCGCTGCTGATGGTGAGGTTCTCGTGAGCTGGACGCTGATCGCGCTGCTCCTGCTGCCCCTCGCGGGCAGCGTGGTGGTGGCCTTCCTGCGGGGCGACGACCGGGTCGCGAAGGCGGTCGCGCTGGCCGTGTCGCTGGTCGAGCTGGTGCTCGCCGTGCTGGCCTGGGTCGGGTTCGACCCGTCGTCGGGCGAGCGGCTCCAGCTGACCAGCTCGGCCGAGTGGATCCCCGCGTTCGGCGTGCGCCTGTCGTTCGGCGTGGACGGCATCGCGCTGGTGATGATCGCGCTGATCGCGTTCCTGGTGCCGGTCGTCATCGGCGGCTCGTGGGCGGACAAGCTGCCCGAGGGCCGCAGCGCGGGCGGGTTCTTCGCCCTGCTGCTGGCGATGGAGACCGGCATGGTGGGCGTGTTCGCGGCCACCGACGTGTTCGTGTTCTACGTGTTCTTCGAGGCCGTGCTGGTCCCGATGTACTTCCTGATCGGCCGGTTCGGCGGCCCGAACCGGCAGTACGCGGCGATGAAGTTCTTCCTGTACTCGCTGCTCGGCGGCCTGATCATGCTCGCGTCGGTGATCGGCGTGTACGTGGCGGCGCAGGACCGGCTCGGGTCCGGCACGTTCGACTGGGCCACCCTGGTGGCGGTCACCCGCGAGCTGCCGCTGTCCACGCAGGTCTGGCTGTTCCTCGGGTTCTTCGTCGCGTTCGCGATCAAGGCGCCGCTGGTGCCGCTGCACACCTGGCTGCCCGACGCGGGCGCGGAGGCGCCGGTCGGCGCGGGCGTGCTGCTGGTCGGCATCCTGGACAAGATCGGCACGTTCGGGTTCCTGCGCTACTGCCTGCCGCTGTTCCCGGCGGCGAGCCGGGAGCTGGCGCCGCTGGTGCTGGTGCTGGCCGTGGCGGGCATCCTGTACGGCTCGCTGCTGGCCGTCGGCCAGTCGGACCTGAAGCGGTTCGTGGCGTACACGTCGATCGCGCACTTCGGCTTCATCGCGCTGGGCATCTTCGCGTTCAGCTCGCAGGCCGGCGCGGGCGCGGTGCTCTACATGGTCAACCACGGCATCTCCACCGGCATGCTGTTCCTGGTCGTCGGCATGGTGATGGCCCGCGGCGGCTCGCGCCTGATCGAGGACTACGGCGGCATGGCGAAGCTGACACCGGTCCTCGGCGGCCTGTTCTTCGTGGCCGGCCTGTCGTCGCTGGCGCTGCCCGGCACCAACTCGTTCGTCAGCGAGTTCCTGGTGCTGATCGGGTCCTACCCGAACCAGCCGGTGTTCACGGTGCTGGCCGCGGTGGGCATGGTGCTCGCGGCGCTGTACGTCCTGTGGGTGTACCAGCGGGTGTTCCAGGGCCCGGTGCGCGGCACCGCCCTGATCGGCGCGACCGGCGGTCCCGGCGCGACGGTGGACCCGGAGCGCGCCGACGTGCGCGACCTGGGCAAGCGGGAACTGGCGGTGCTCGCGCCGCTGGTGGCGCTGATCCTGGTGCTCGGGTTCTACCCGAAGCCCGTGTTGGACGTGATCACCCCGTCCGTCGGGGCGACGCTCAGCGAGGTCGGGGTGGCCGACCCGGTCGCGCAGGAAGGCAAGTGACGTGGAGACGCTCCTCGCTCAGACCCAGCGGCTGCAAGCCCCCGAGATCGACTACCTGGCGGTCGCGCCGATCCTGATCGTGCTGGGGGCGGCGTGCCTCAGCGTGCTCGTGGAGGCGTTCCTGCCGAAGGCGCAGCGGTGGGCCGCCCAGGTCGTGCTGACCCTGCTGACGATCGTCCTGGCGGGCGGCGCGCTGGCGTGGTACGGCAGCTCCGACGACACGCCCGACCAGGGCAAGGTCACCCTCGCGGGCACGATCGCCGTCGACCAGCCGGTGATCTTCCTGTGGGGCACCCTGCTGGTGCTCGGGTTCGGCGCGGTGCTGCTCATCGCGGACCGCTCGGTGGAGCCCGGCGGCGCGTTCGTCGCCGACGCGGCCGTCCGGCCCGGCACCATCCAGGACCGGGCCCAGGCCGGCCGGTTCGGGATGCAGACCGAGGTGTTCCCGCTGACGCTGTTCGCGCTCGGCGGCATGATGGTGTTCGTCGCGGCGAACGACCTGCTCACCATGTTCATCGCGCTGGAAGTGCTGTCGCTGCCGCTGTACCTGATGTGCGGCCTGGCCCGTCGGCGGCGGCTGCTGTCGCAGGAGTCGGCGGTCAAGTACTTCCTGCTCGGCGCGTTCGCGTCGGCGTTCTTCCTGTACGGCGTGGCCCTGCTGTACGGCTACTCGGGCTCGGTGAAGCTGTCCGACATCGCCACGGCGACCGCGGGCACGGACCGGTCCGACACGCTGCTGTACGCGGGCTTCGGCCTGCTGGTGGTGGGCCTGCTGTTCAAGGCGTCGGTCGGCCCGTTCCACGCGTGGACGCCGGACGTGTACCAGGGCGCGCCGACGCCCATCACGGCGTTCATGGCGGCGTGCACGAAGGTGGCGGCGTTCGGCGGCATCCTGCGGGTGCTGTTCGTGGCGTTCGAGAAGTCGAGCTGGGAGTGGAACGGCGTGCTGTGGGGCGTGGCGATCGCGTCCATGCTCATCGGCGCGGTGCTCGGCCTCACCCAGACCGACGTGAAGCGGATGATCGCCTACTCGTCGGTCGCGCACGCGGGCTTCCTGCTGGTCGGCTCCATCACGCTGACCGACGACGGCCTGTCCGGGACGATGTTCTACCTGATGGCGTACGGCTTCACGACCATCGCCGCGTTCGGCGTGGTGTCGCTGGTCCGCAACGCCGACGGCGAGGCCACCCACCTGTCCCAGTGGGCCGGGCTGGCCAAGCGCTCGCCGATCACCGCCGCGGTGTTCACGTTCCTGCTGCTCGCGCTCGCCGGCATCCCGCTCACCAGTGGTTTCATCGGCAAGTTCGTGGTGTTCGCGGCGGCGCTGAAGAGCGGCATGGCGCCGCTGGTGGTGATCGCCCTGATCGCGTCGGCGGTGGCGGCGTTCTTCTACCTGCGGGTCATCGTGCTGATGTACTTCAGCGAGCCGGCCGCGGACGGCCCGACGGTGAGCGTGCCCGGCGCGTTCACCACGGTGGCCATCACGATGGGCGCCGCGATCACGCTGGTGCTGGGCGTCTGGCCCGCGTTCGCCCTCGATTGGGCGGGTGCCGGCGGCTTCGTCTTCTAGCGGTACGTAGGCTTCAGGCGTGACCAGTAGCGAGCGCGCGGGGACGGGGTTCCGGTTTGCGGACCCCGTGCTCGCGGAGGTGGTGCAGGCCGGGCTGGCCGAGGTGGAGGAACTGCTGCACAAGGCGGTGCAGAGCGAGTTCCACCCGGTGACGGAGACGTCGCTGCACCTGGTCGACGCGGGCGGGAAACGCATCCGCCCGCTGTTCACCATCCTGTCCGCCCAGTTCGGGACCGAGTGGGACCGGGACGCCGTGGTGAAGGCGGCGGCGGTGGTCGAGCTGACCCACCTGGCCACGCTGTACCACGACGACGTGATGGACGAGGCCACCATGCGCCGCGGCGCGGAGTCGGCCAACGCCAAGTGGGACAACAGCATCGCCATCCTGACCGGCGACTACCTGTTCGCGCACGCCTCGACGCTGGTCGCCGACCTGGGCACGGGCGCGGCGCGGATCATCGCGGAGACGTTCTCCGAGCTGGTCACCGGCCAGATGCGGGAGACGCTGGGCCCGCGCCCCGGCGAGGACCCGGTGTCGCACTACCTGACCACGATCGCCGAGAAGACCGGGTCGCTGATCGCCACGGCGGCCCGGTTCGGCGCGATGTTCTCCGACGTCGCGCCCGAGCAGGTCGAGGCGCTGCGCGCGTACGGCGAGATCATCGGGGCGGCGTTCCAGATCTCCGACGACGTGATCGACATCGCGAGCCCGTCGTCGGAGTCGGGCAAGACGCCCGGTACGGACCTGCGCGAGGGCGTGAAGACCCTGCCCATGCTGTACGCGCTGGCCGACGAGCCGGGCTCGCGCTTGGCGGGGCTGCTGGCGCGGCCGTTGACCGAGGACGCCGAGGTGGACGAGGCGCTGGCGCTGCTGCGCGCGTCGTCCGGGCTGGTGCGGGCGCGGCGGACGCTGGACGACTACGCGGCGCGTGCGCGGGCCACGCTGCACGGCCTGCCGGCGGGTGCGGCGCGGGACGCGCTGGAGTCCGTCGCCGAGTACGTGGTCAGCCGGTCGCGCTGAAACCCGCTCGTCCCGCGCGGCGGGCACCTCCCGGCTCGACCTCACTCGACGGGCGCCAGGAGGTGCTGCCTGCGGCGTGATCGCAGCGCGTCCGCGGTGAACACCGCCAGCGCCACCCACACCAGCGCGAACCCGAACCACCGCGACGGCGGCATCGGCTCGTGCATCACGAAGACGCCCCACGCGAACTGGAGGACCGGGGCGAGGTACTGGAGCATCCCCATCGTGCTCAGCGGGACGCGCCGCGCGCCCGCCCCGAACAGCACCAGCGGGATGGCGGTCACCACGCCCGACGACACCAGGAGGAGGGCGTGGCCGACGCCGTGGTCGTGGAACGTGCCCGCCGGTCCGAGCCACACCAGGTAGCCGATCGCGACCGGGGCCAGCACGACGCCCTCCGCGGTGAGGCTCGCCGTCGCGTCCAGCGGCACCGTCTTCTTCAGCAGCCCGTACAGGCCGAACGAGCAGGCCAGCGCCAGCGAGATCCACGGCAGCCGCCCGTAGTCCACGGCCAGCACCACCACGGCGGCCAGGGCGATGGCGATCGCCGCGAGCTGGGCCGCGCGCAGCCGCTCCCGCAGCACCAGCACGCCCAGCAGGACGCTGACGAGCGGGTTGACGAAGTAGCCCAGCGCGGCTTCGACCACGTGCCCGGTGTTGACGGCGTGGATGTAGACGCCCCAGTTGACCGCGATCAGCACGGACGCGGCGGCGACCATCAGCCAGCCGCGCCGCGACAGCGCCCGCAGGCCGGCCCAGCGGCCCAGGGCGGCCGTGACGAGCACCATCACCAGCAGCGACCACGCGATGCGGTGCGCCAGGATCTCCACCGCGCCGGCCGGGGCGAGCAGGGGCCAGTAGGCGGGCACCACGCCCCAGATGACGTAGGCGCCGGCCCCGAAGACCACGCCGCGGTTGGCGTGCCCGGAGTCCGCCGCGACGGCGGTGTGATGGGTCAACGGCGGCACGCGGGGTACTCTACGCCGCCCGTTTTGCCTGGTCAGTCGAGCCGGGTGGCCTACCATTCCACTGTGGGCGACCGTCCGGGCGGTTGCACGCGCCCTGGCGGCCGGCCAGGGTAGTTTGGCACCGCTTCCCCTACCGGGTGAAGGCTCGGAAGCGGAGCGTGTCGGGGTGTGTCAGGACTGTGCAGTGGGAGGGTCTCCCGTGGGTTCGCTCTTCGGGCAGGTGTGGCTGTGGAGCCTGCTGTCGTTCGTGGCAGGCGTCGCGCTGACCTGGCTGGTGCTGGTCCGCCCGGTCAAGAAGGAGCTGGCGGACTTGGAGGAGCGCCTGCTCACGTCGCCGCGCCCGGCCGCGCCGGCCAAGCCCGTGCGGGACGAGTTCGACAACTGGCACGCCGAGAACCGCAACCCGGTGGAGGACCTGCTCCAGGAGGAGCCCACGCACTACGAGGTGGCGGGCCGGAAGCCGGACGAGCGGAACGGCGTCGTCGGGGAGCCCGACGACGAGCACCGCCCGCTGTCCGACTTCGAGGAGCGCCGCGACGCGCCGTTCGGGCCGCGCGCCGGGTCGTTCGGGGACCGGTCCGAGCCGTCCGCCGCCCGGGTGCCCGCCGTCGAGGCGACTTCCGCTTGGGCGTCCTCCGCCGGCGAGTCCTCCGCGCACCGGCCCGACTCGCCGGGGACCGAGGACGACCGCCCGCGGAGCCTGTTCGAGCGCCTGAGCCCGGAGGAGCCCGCGGACCCCGGCCACGAGCTGCCCGCCGAGGAGGAGACCCGCCTGGTCCCGCCGGTCGTGCCGGTGGCCGAGGTGGCGCCGCCGCAGCCCGAGCCGACCGCGCCGCCCGAGGTGGAGGCGTTCCAGCCGCGCGAGGTGTGGCGCGTGGAGCCGGCCGCCGTGCAGGAGGTGTACGGCGAGGACGAGGCCCTGGCCGACGGCGCGGAGGAGGAGGACGAGCCGGAGCGGCCCGCCGCCGAGCGGACCGCCCTCATCCCGGCCACGGCGTTGGCGGAGGCGATCGCGGAGGTCGACCGCGACGAGGCCGGTGGGGAGGAGCCCTTCTGGCAGGTCGACGACGTCGAGCGGGACGAGGAGGACCACCGGTCCGCCGGCGGGCACCGCGCCGAGGGCGTCCGGGCGGTGGACCCCGAACCCGAACCCGACCCCGTCCGGGTCGAGGAACACGACCGTCCGGCGGGCGGGCGGCACGCCGAGGTGGAACCCGCCGCGGTGGAGCCGGCCGAGCCGGTGTGGACACCGGCGGAACCGCGCGCGGCGTGGCGGGCGGAGGACGCCCAGCGCTGGCCGGACCACGACCTGACCGGCGAGTACCCGGCGATCCGGGCGGAACTGCCGACCCCGCCCGCGGAGCGGAACCGGCGGCACGCCGCCGAGCAGACGGTGTTCACGCCGCGCTCCAACCGGACACCGGACGACCTGCGCCAGGACTCCGTCGACCAGCGCCACGACACCGTCGACCAGCGCCGCCGGGACGACACGCACCGCCCGGACGACACGCACCGCCCGGACCGGTCGACGCCGCACACCGAGTTCATCCCGCCGGTGAGCGCCGAGCCGCCCACCGAGCCCGCACCGGGGCCGTCCACCCCCCAGCACGCCCTGCCGGCGTCGCTCCAGGCGCGGCCCGAGGTCGCCCGCCCCGAGCCCGAGCCCCGGCACCCGGAACCCGTCCACGCCGAGCCCGTCCACGCCGAACCCGTTCACGCTGAGCCCGTCCAGTCCGTTCCCCGGCACGCCGAGCCCGAGCCCGCGCACGCCCCCGCCGAACCGGCACCGCACCGTGCCGAGCCCGCACCTCACGCCGAGCCGGCACCGGTCACGCCTTCGCCTGCCGAGGCCCTGCCCCCGCGCGCCGAGCCCGTGCCCCCGCGCGCCGAGCCCGAGCCGCCGCGCGCCGAGCCCGAGCCGCCGCGCGCCGAGCCCGAGCCGCCGCGCGCCGAACCGCTGCCCCGGCGCCCGGCGCCCCTGCCCAAGCGGCAAGCGCCCGCCAAGCCGGCGGCCCGGACCAAGCCCGAAGAGGCGTCCCGCCCCCGTTCCCTCTTCGAGCCCCTGCTGACCCCCGAGGACATCGACGACGAGCCACCGGCGCCGCCGAAGCCCGCCGCGCCGTCCAACGAGCAGCCGTTCGTGCCCAAGCTCGCGCCGGAACTGCTCGCCTCGACCGGCAGCGGCCTCCCGCAGCGCCCCACCCGCCCGGCGAACAGCCCGCGCACCCCGCCGCCCCCGCCGCCGGCGCCGTCCGCGCCGCAGCCCATCAGCCCGCCGCCACCCCGGCCGGTCCGCCCGCGCCCGGTCGGCTTCAGCCCCAGCACCGGCGGACGCCCGGCGACCGGCGCGACGACCCGCTACCAGCAGCCGGAGGGCTTCAACCCGCGCTCGCCGTTCGGTCCGGGCTCGGTGCTGCCCAAGTCCGACGGCATGGCGCCCGCGCCGGACTTCCAGGTCAAGGCCACCCTCACCGGTCGCCGCTACTACACCGACGAGTCGGCGAACTTCCGCGAGACCAGGGCGGACGTCTGGTTCCGCACCATCGCCGACGCGGAGAAGGCGGGCTTCCGACCGGCGCCCTGAACCCGCGGCGCGGAGAGAACGCCGAAGGGCCCCTGTCCCACCGGACAGGGGCCCTTCCGCGTGCCGCGGCCTTCCGCGTCGGTCGACGCCTCAGGCGACGGTCCAGGTGTCCTTGCCGCGCAGCAGGGCGCGCAGGTCGGGTGCCTTGGCCTCCTTGGCTGCCTCCACCTGCGCGCGCGCCGCGTCGTCGTAGGTGGTGCGGGCGACGTTGCGGAACACGCCGGTGACGGTGTGCCGGAGGTCCTGCGTCGACAGCCGCGACAGCGCGAACGCCAGGTTCAGGTCCGACGCGTCGTGCACGACCACGTCCTCCGGCCGCACCTCGGCGGTCTTGGCGACGCCCAGCCCGAACCCGTCGCGCACGACGGCGTACTCGCCGCCGCCGAACGTGATGGGCTGCCCGTCGACGACGTGGATGATCCGCCGCGACGCCTCCTCGGCGTCCTTGAGCACGTCGAACGCGCCGTCGTTGAAGATCGGGCAGTTCTGGTAGATCTCCACCAGCGCCGACCCGCGGTGCTCGGCCGCCTGCCGCAGCACCTCGGTCAGCCCGGCGCGGTCCGAGTCGACCGCGCGGCCGACGAACGACGCCTCCGCGCCCAGCGCCAGCGACACCGGGTTGAACGGGTGGTCCAGCGACCCGAGTGGCGTGGACTTGGTGACCTTGCCCTCCTCGGAGGTGGGCGAGTACTGGCCCTTGGTCAGCCCGTAGATCCGGTTGTTGAACAGCAGGATCTTCAGGTTCACGTTGCGGCGCAGCGTGTGGATGAGGTGGTTGCCGCCGATGGACAGCGCGTCGCCGTCACCGGTGACCACCCACACCGACAGGTCCGGCCGCGCGACGGCGAGCCCGGTCGCGATGGCGGGCGCGCGCCCGTGGATGGAGTGCATCCCGTAGGTGTTCATGTAGTACGGGAACCGCGAGGAGCAGCCGATCCCCGAGACGAACACGATGTTCTCGCGCTTGAGCCCCAGCGTGGGCAGGAACGACTGGACGGCGTTGAGCACGACGTAGTCGCCGCAGCCGGGGCACCAGCGCACTTCCTGGTCGGACTTGTAGTCCTTGGCCTTCTGCGGCTCAAGGGCGGTCGGAACCCCGGCGAGGCCGCCCAGGCCGGGCAGACCGAGATCGGTCGAAGTCACTGGGACACTCCCTTGATCACATCGGCGAGCACGTCCTGCAGCTCTTCCGCCTTGAAGGGCAGTCCCTGCACCTTGGTGTAGCTGATGGCGTCCACCAGGTACTTGGCTCGCAACAACATCGCCAGTTGACCGAGGTTCATCTCCGGCACGACGACCCGCTCGTACCGGGAGAGCACCTCGCCCAGGTTCTTCGGGAACGGGTTGAGGTGGCGCAGGTGCGCGTGCGCCACGGGCAGCCCGAGCTTGCGCACCCGCCGCGCCGCCGCGCCGATCGGGCCGTAGGACGAGCCCCAGCCCACGACGAGCACCTTCGCCTCGCCCGACGGGTCGTCGACCACGACGTCGGGCACCTCGACACCGTCGACCTTGCGCTGCCGCAGGCGCACCATGTGGTCGTGGTTGGCCGGGTCGTAGGAGATGTTCCCGCTGCCGTCGGCCTTCTCCAACCCGCCGATGCGGTGCTGCAACCCCGCCGTGCCCGGCAGCGCCCACGGGCGCGCGAGCGTCTCCGGGTCGCGCAGGTACGGCCAGAACGCGCCGTCCGGCCCGTTCGGCTCGGTGGCGAACTCCACCGACAGGTCCGGCAGGTCGTCGACGTCGGGGATCAGCCACGGCTCGGAGCCGTTGGCGATCGCGCCGTCGGACAGCAGCAGGACCGGCGTGCGGTAGGTCAGCGCGATCCGCACCGCGTCCAGCGCGGCGTCGAAGCAGTCGGCGGGCGACCGGGGCGCGACGACGGGCACCGGCGACTCGCCGTTGCGGCCGAACATGGCCTGGAGCAGGTCGGCCTGCTCGGTCTTGGTCGGCAGGCCCGTGGACGGCCCGCCGCGCTGCACGTCGATCACGACCAGCGGCAGCTCGGTCATCACCGCGAGGCCGATGGTCTCGGACTTCAGGGCGATGCCGGGACCGGAGGTCGACGTCACGCCCAGCGCGCCGCCGTAGGACGCGCCCAGCGCCGCGCCGATGCCCGCGATCTCGTCCTCGGCCTGCAACGTGGTGATGCCGAAGTTCTTGTGCTTGGACAGCTCGTGCAGGATGTCCGAGGCAGGCGTGATCGGGTAGGTGCCCAGCACCACCGGCAGCTTGGCCCGCTGCCCGGCGGCGACGATCCCGTAGGCCAGCGCGGTGTTGCCGGTGATCTGGCGGTAGGTGCCCCGGTCGAGCTTGGCCGGCGCGACCTCGAAGGTGACGGCGAACGACTCGGTGGTCTCGCCGTAGTTCCAGCCCGCCCGGAACGCCAGCACGTTGGCCTCGGCGATGGCGGGCTTCTTGGCGAACTTCTCGCGCAGGAACCGCTCGGTGCCCTCGGTGGGCCGGTGGTACATCCAGGACAGCAGGCCGAGGGCGAACATGTTCTTCGCGCGCTCGGCGTCCTTCTTGCCCAGCCCGGTTTCCTCCAGCGCGCCGATGGTCAGGGTCGCCATCGCGACCTTGTGCACCTGGTAGCCGTCGAGGGAGCCGTTCTCCAGGGGGTCGGCGTCGTAGCCGACCTTGACCAGGTTGCGCTTGGTGAACTCGTCGGTGTTCACGATCAGCGTGCCGCCGCGGGGCAGGTCGCCGATGTTGGCCTTGAGCGCGGCCGGGTTCATCGCCACGAGCACGTCGGGGCGGTCGCCGGGGGTGAGGATGTCGTAGTCGGCGAAGTGCAGCTGGAAGCTGGACACACCCGGCAGGGTGCCCTGGGGCGCCCGGATCTCGGCCGGGAAGTTCGGCAGGGTCGCGAGGTCGTTGCCGAACGCCGCCGCCTCGGAGGTGAACCGGTCACCCGTGAGCTGCATGCCGTCGCCGGAGTCGCCGGCGAACCGGATCACCACGCGGTCGAGCTTGCGGACCGTGGCGGTGCGCCCGGCGCCGTTCCCGCCGGGACCCGCGTCGCCGCTGCCGCCCGGACCCGCGCCCGGCGCGCCGCGGTCCGCCGGGCCGGTGCCGCTCGAACCGGGATCACCCGGACGGGTGGCACCCGAAGCGGTGTCGCCCGGACCGGCGCCCGTCGCACCCGTTCCCCCCGGACCAGCCTGCCCCGGCCCCGTGTGCTCCGGAGGGCCACCTGGCGCGGCGCCGTTACCAACGTCGGTAGTCATGTCCTACGCCGATCCCTCTCTTCACGCCCGCTGAAGGCAAATCGCCCCGTCCCCTGTCTCCGAGGGTAGTCGTGCCCGCACACGTGCCGGTCTCTGCCGTACCACTGGCTGGAACGAACCGTCCCACCAGGTGTCACAAGCGCCAACCGGGCGGTAATCGCGGCGCGTTCGCGTGTACCCAGCGGTAACCGTTACCGGAAGTTACAGCCGCTGCCGGCGGTCTGTCCAGGGTCGGCGGCGGGTTCAGCCCCGGCCGCTGATCCGGGCCTTCACCGCGGCGAGCCGGGCGGCGAACTCGGGCGTGTCGACGGAGACGAGCTGGGGCCCGATCTCGGCGTCCACGGCGTCCGCGTGCGCGTCCAGCGCGGCGGTCGCCCGCATGGTCGCCTTGACGCTGCGGACCAGCTCGCGCGGCGCGTCCGCGGCGGCCCGCGCGAACTCGACGGCCGCGGCCACCAGCTCGTCGTGGCCGCCGTCGACCCGGTCCCACGCCAGGCCGTGCCGGACGGCCGCGTCGGCGTCCAGGACGCGGCCGAACAGGGTCATCGCGGTCGCGGTCTGCGGGCCGACGAGCCGTTGCAGCAGCCACGTCATCCCGCCGCCGGGGTGGATGCCGAGCTGGAGGAAGCGGGCGTCGAACCGGGCCTTCGGCCCGGCCAGCCGCACGTCGCACGCCAGCGCGAGGTTCAGCCCGGCGCCCACCGCCGCGCCGCCCACGGCCGCGATCGTCGGCAGCGCGCAGTCCGCCACCGCCAGGAAGCCGCCGTAGATGCGCCGCAGCCCCTCCTCGCGCGCCTCGCCCAGCACGGTGAGGTCCGCGCCCGCGCAGAACGCGGGCGGCGCGCCGGTGACCACCACGGCGTGCACGTCGGCGTCCTGCTCGCAGGCCCGGACCGCCGCGGCGAGCCGGTCGGACAGGTCGAGCGTCAACGCGTTGCGCCGGTCCGGGTCGTGCACGGTGATGACGCCGACCCGGCCGGAACGTTCCAACAGCACCTGGGACATGGCCGCGACTCTAGGGCGCGGGCGGGCGGTCCAGGAGGCGGGACAGCACCACGGTCGAGACCGTCCGGTCGATGATCTCGACGGCCCGCAGCCGCTCCAGCGCCGTCTCCAGGTGGTGGATGTTCGCGGCGCGCAGGTGGACGATCGCGTCGGCCGCCCCGGACACGGTGTAGGCGGCCCGCACCTCGGGCATGGGTTCCAGGCGCTGCTTGATGTCGTGGGGCGCCACGTTGCCCCGGCAGTGCACCTCGACGAACGCCTCGGTGCCCCAGCCGAGCTGCTCCGGGTCCACGACGGCGGTGAAGCCGCGCAGGACGCCGGTGTCGAGCAGCTTGTCCACCCGCCGCTTCACCGCGGGCGCGGACAGCCCGACCTCCTTCCCGATGTCCGCGTAGCTGGAGCGGGCGTTGGCCATCAGGCACGAAATGATCCGCTGGTCAATCGAGTCCACACGCAACATTCTGTACCATCAGACGCAATACTGCGGCATTGTTCGCTGGTCGAGGGGCTATTTACCCTTCGATCCATGACATCGGTCTCCCTCCTCGGCCCCGGCGACGAGCCGATCGTGCTGGGCGTCACCACGCCCGAGGTCCCCGTGCGCGTGCCGACCACCCGTCGGTACCTGATGTGCCCGCCGGAGCACTTCACGGTGGAGTACGCGATCAACCCGTGGATGGACCCGACGCGACCGATCAGCACCGAACTGGCGCTGGCGCAGTGGACGGAGCTGAAGGAGACCTACGAGCGCCTGGGCCACCGGGTGGAGGTCATCGAACCGGTGCCGGGCCTGCCCGACATGGTCTTCTCGGCCAACTCGGGCACCGTCATCGAGGGCAGGGTCCTCGGCGCCCGCTTCCGCGCCGAGCAGCGGGCGGCGGAAGCCGACCACTTCCGGCGCTGGTTCCTGGCCAACGGCTACTCGACGGTCGTGATGCCGGAACGCACCAACGAGGCCGAGGGCGACTTCACGTGGACCGGGAAGTACCTGCTGGCCGGCACGGGCTTCCGCACCGACCCCCTGGCGCACTCGGAGGCGCAGGAGGTGCTGGGCGTGCCGGTCATCTCGCTGCAGTTGGTCGACCCGCGCTACTACCACCTCGACGTGGCGCTGTTCGTGCTGGCGGACGACCTGATCGCCTACTACCCGGACGCGTTCTCCCCCGGGAGCCGCCAGGCACTGCGCCGCTTGTTCCCCGACGCGGTCATCGCGAACGCCGAGGACGCGGCCTGCCTGGGCCTGAACGCGGTGTCGGACGGGCGGCACGTGATCCTGCCGGTGGAGGCGACCAACCTGGGCGAGCAGGTGGCACGCCGCGGCTTCGAGCCCGTGTACGTGGACATCTCGGAACTGAGGAAGTCCGGCGGCGGCCCGAAGTGCTGCACGATGGAACTGCGGGACTGAAACGGGCCTTTCGCGGTTCGCGGTCCGCGCTGGTCAACGCGGTAGAGCCATGCTGACCAGCGCAAACGCCAATCATGCCCGTTTGGCTATAGGCCAGTGACTGTCACTTACTGCGGTCGTCTGCCACCGCTCATGGAACATGCACGGAACAACGAAGGCCCCCAGCGAGATCATCACCGGGGGCCTGGTCGTCGGCTCTACCTGCCTGAACGTGCCGCTCAGCCATCGCTCAACAGCTCGTCAATCCGGCGGTTCGACACCTCCCGCTGCCCGTCCAGGACCTTCGCGTAGACCTTGAGCAACACTTCGACGGTGTGCTCGGCCCGTTCGGCGACCTCCGCAGGGGAGACCCCGGCCGTGAGCCAGGTCGAGACGGTCGCGTGACGAAGGTCATACGGATCGGCTCCCAGTGGCGACCGGGCTTGCTGGGGGCTCAGTCCGATCAGCCGGGCCTTGCGCCACACATCGCAGTACACCGAGGCACCGACCGGCGCGCCCGTCTTCAGCCCTCGAAACAGCCGCCCGTCATCGGTGGTCCCGAACGTGTCGAGGTGCCGGCGGAGGACGGCGACGAGTTGGGGAGGGATCGGTACCGGCCGCGCGGCGCCCTGTGCCCGCCGCTTGAGATTGCGTTCCTCCCACTTCTCGCCCGAATCGACAAAGCGACTGGGTGCCCGTGACGCCGACTTCTCCAGCAGCAGTTCACCCCAGCCGGACTCCGGCAGCTTGCAGTCCTCTTCACGCAGCCGGTTGACCTCGCAGGGCCGCAGCGCGGCGTAGTACATCGTCGCGAAGAAGCCGTGGAGGTAGTCGAACATGCCCGGCTTGCGGCCCGCGTACGTCACCGCAGCGAGGCAACTGCGCGCCTGCGCCGGATTGAGCACCACCCGAGGGTCCAGTTCGGCGTCGCCGCGCTGGAGACTCGCCCGGTTCCTGGTCACCGGGTCGAACGTCAACTCTTTGGCGTCGACGGCGAAGTTCATCAGGTTGTGGAGCGTTCCTCGCCGAGTCCGTCCAGTCGGCAGTCGGCAGCCGGCTCGCCGTCGAGGTTCCGTCCGAGCGACCGGAGCAGCGAGCCCATCTCGATCTTGTCCAACTCCCGGACGGGTCGAGATGCCGCTTCGATCCAACGCGCTGCGGCGTCCTCTTCAGGCGTCATCGGCCGGTCCGTGCGTCCGGTGGGACAAGTAGGTGAGTGGTCAAAGTCCGCCGCAGAACCCGGGCGTCCGGCGCACTCTTGACCGCCGTGACGAACGCCGCCACCGGAACCGCCAACGTGTCCACGTTCCGCTTCCTGGTGTTGGGCGCCGCCCCCCACTCGTGGCTGATGAACTCCTGAGCCAGCCGCAACAACGACCGTGCCGACCGCTTCTCTGCTTCCGACTTCGGCAGGCCGCTGATGATGTCGAATGGCTCGCCCGCCTCCATGGCACTGATCAGCTTGTTACGCCGCCGATCGGCCAAAGTCTTGGTCCGGTACCACTCGGAGTGTTCCTGACCTGCGGTGATCCATCGGACGCCGTAAGGCCGAGGGCGTTTCCGGCCGTTCTTGTCCGGCTTGAGGGTCTTCAGCTCCAGATGTTGACCTTGTAGGTGAGGTTCACGCGGCCTCACTCCTCAGGCCGGTCAGCCAGTCGTTGAAGTCGGCGCCGGAGATGCGGAGCGAACCGTTCGGGAGCTTGTGCGCGACCGAGGTGGCACCGGGGATCTGCCGCCACTTGTAGAAGGTGTCTTTGGGTATCTGGAGCCTGGCGCAGAACTCGCCCACGATCAGCAGGGCGTCAGGGTCGGGTAGCGGTGGCAGGTTCATGGGTGTCCCCCTCTCGTGCGTACTCGCGTTGGCGTCGTGAGCGGAGGCGGTCGGCGAGTGCCGTTGCCGGTTCGCGTTCGGCGTCGTTGGCGTGGCCGGAGCCCGTATAGGTCCAGTCGTTGACGACCACGACGGTTTCGGGTTCGGGGCCGAGGCGTTCGAGGACTTCGGCGGCGCGGTAGGCGCCGCTCAGCGGTACTTCCTGCAAGGGCTTCGGTTGGCCCGCGAGGCGGGAGACTCGATCATCGGTGGGCGCCTGCTGGCCAACCTCAGCCACCAGGCGAACTACCTGGGGCGCCACGCCGATGCGGTCCAACTCGCCCGTGCCGCCCAGTCGGCAGGTCAGGGAGTCGCAACTCCGGCGGTGCAGGCAATGTTCCTCGTGATGGAGGCGCGAGCGCTTGCGAGCAGCGGGGACCACAAGATGTTCGCGCAGGTCTTGACCAGGGCGGAACGAGCCTTCGAGGCCCACGACCCCAACGGCGAGCCCGAGTGGGTCCGCTACTTCGACGCCGCCGAGCTGGCGGGCGAAGCAGCACACGGATTCCGTGACCTGGGACGTCCCGCCGAGGCCCGGCGGTTCGCGGAACTGGCGGTGGCGTCGGGGGAGACGCCGTTGAGGACCAGGGCGTTCATCGGCATGGTCAGCGCGGCAGGGGCGCTGACCAACGGCGACTTGGACGAGGCCGCCGCGCTGGCGATGGACGCGGTCGACATGGCCGGGCCGCTCCAGTCCAGCCGGTACGTCCGGTACCTGACCGACTTCTACAGCGCACTGACGGAGTCGCATGGCGGACACCCGCTGCTGGGGCAGCTGGCCGAGCGCATCCTTCAGCACTACCCGTCGATTACGTTGGGGACGGCCGTCGTCCTCTCGCGGGTGGCGTGACCTAGAAGGCGCTCCACCTGCCGATGTTCTCCCGCCGTCGAAGCGTCGCGATGCGGGTCGCGTACTCCTGGGCGATCCGGTCGGAGGTTTCGACGTTCTGCATGATCCACGTCGTCATCTTGAGTTCGTGGGTCGCCTGCACCACGGGGAAGCCGTCCCACTGGGTGACGTCGTAGCCGTAGGAGTCGGTGAACTCTTGGTACTGGTCGGCGGTCCACCAGCCTGCTGTTTCGTACTCCGTCGCGGTGAGGCCCAGGTCCCACTCGGGCTGTCCCCAGGAGACCGCCTCGAAGTCGATCATCGTTGGGGTGTGGCCCGTGAACATCAGGTTCTGGACGTGCGCGTCCCCGTGCACTGGTCCGGCAGGCAACTCGTAGTCGAGTTCGGCGATCTCGCCCTTCAGCCGGTCGCAGAGCTGGAGCAGGAAGCGCTTGTCGTCCGGCTCGATCGGGGCCGTGTCGATTCGCGGTTCGATCTTTGACAGCAGTTCCTGTTCGGGCAGCTCGAACGTCTTGGGGCGGGGAAGCTTGTGCAAGCGGTTGAGCAGCGCCGCCAAGGTGTCGATGTCGCTTGGACCGCCGTTGGGTCCGTCGATGAAGTTCCAGAACGTCACCGGGTACGTATCCCGGATCAGGAGAGGTTGCGGCAGGTCGGCGAGACGGGCGCCGGGAAAGTCCGCCTGGCTGAGCCAGCGGGCCACGTTGACCTCCTTGACCGCGTCGTCCCAGTGCGCCGGGCCGCGCGCTACGCGGACCACCAGGCCGTTGAGCCGGAAGATGGCGTTCTCGCCTAGGCGGAGGAGTCGCGGGTTGACGCACTCCACGTCCGCAGCCGTACAGGCTTGGCCAAGTGCGTCCCGAGCCGTCTGCTCATCGAACCGGGAGGTCAAGTCGTTGGCCCTCTCGTTCGCGTCATTGCGGCCGATCATCGCACGTGCGCTCCGCCGTCTGCCTGGGATGCGCTGGTGGTGGGGTCGGATGGCGGTTCGGAGAGCCAGAGGATGCGGACGTCGGCGCCGTCTTCGTGGAAGTGGCGTCGGGCGCTGTGCGGCTTGTCGGTGTGGAGGGTGTGGGCACCCTCCGGCCGGGGAGGCGAAGCTCAGCGACTGGATGGGCGCCCACGCCCGCGTGGCCTTCCTCGCCGAGGACGAGCCCTGGAAGCTGGAGCACGCCCTCATCACCGGCGAAGTGCTCCCGCTCAACCTGGAGCACAACGCCCACAACCCCTATCACGCCACGCTCAAGGCGCTGCGCGCGCAGCACAAGGCCGCCGCACGCAACCTCCCCATCGCCGGCTGACCGCTCCGCCGTCGACGCGGAAGCACAACGCGGCACCAGTGCCTAGTGGTTCACGGCTTGTGGAACAGACGTGGAACACCAAGGGAGATACAGCGCGAATGACTCGCTTCCACGCTGGCAGATCGCCTGACAACAGTAGGGATCAAGCTCCGCACGATGGAACTGCGGGACTGAAACGGCCTGTTCCGAGATCCCGAGGTCTCCGCCGGTCTGGCGTGCAATAGGCATGCTGACCAACGCAAACGCTCCAGACGAGCGTGAGTGCTGTAGGTGAGTGACTGTCACTTGCTGCGGCCCTCTGCCACCGCTCACGGAACATGCACGGAACGACTGTCCTGTTCGGAGCTATATGGCGGTGTTCGGGGTTGGTTGGCGGTGATGGTGGCCTTCTTCGGACCTGCATGGCGGACAGCGGAAGAGGCGCTCCGACCCCGGCCGATACCGGGAGGGGTCAGCGGTCCTCAGTCCTGGACGGTCGGGCGGATGGTGATGTCGCCGATCTCGACGTCGTCGGGCTGTTCCACGGCGAAGGCGATGGCCCGTGCGACGGCTTCCGGCGGGATGGCGAACTCCGCCATGTTCTCGCGGATGACCTGGCGCACCGCGGGGTCGTCGATGGAGTCGGCGAGTTCGGTGCTGACGTAGCCAGGCGAGATCGAGGTCGTGCGCAGCATGCCATCGGTCGACTCCTGCCGCAGCCCTTCCAGGATGGTGCGCACTGCGTTCTTGGTCCCGGCGTAGACCGCCATGATGGGAGTGATCTTCAGGCCGGCCGTCGACACCGTCGTCACGAGGTGGCCGCGCCCCTGGCGGCGGAACACCGGCAGCGCCGCCGCGATGCCGTGGAGCACGCCGCGGACGTTGACGTCGATCATCGCCGACCAGCCGTCGACGTCCAGGTCCGCCACGGGCCCGATCTTGCTGATGCCGGCGTTGCCCACCAGCACGTCGAGCCGGCCGAACCCGGTCACGGCCCGGTCGACGAGCCGCTCCAAATCCTCGCGGCGGGTGACGTCGATGGCGCACGCGACGGCTCGGCCTCCTCGGTCGCGGATGTCCTGCGCGAGTTCGTCGAGACGGTCCTTCCGGCGCGCACCGAGGACGACGGCGGCACCGCGTTCGGCCATGAGTCGCGCGGTCGCCTCCCCGATACCGCTGCTGGCCCCCGTGACGGCGACGACCTTGCCGGTGATGGCTGACATCCGTGCCCCTTTCCCGACTAGAGTGGACACGTGTCCGGTTGTTCACCGTAGCGGACACGTGTCCGATTGTCGGCGTCGAACTGCGGAGGGCGGATGAACACACCCCGGTTGCGTGCCGACGCCGCCGAGAACCGCGCCCGGATCGTCGAGGTCGCGCGGGCTGCCGTCGCGAGTTCGGACGAGCTGAAACTCAACGCGATCGCCAAGCAGGCCGGGGTCGGCCAGGGCACCCTCTACCGCCACTTCCCGACGCGGGAAGACCTGCTCGCCGAGGTCTACCGCCACGACGTCGAGGAACTCGTCGCGGCCGCGCCGGCCCTGCTCGTCGAGCACGACCCGGTAACCGCACTGGCCCACTGGTTCGATCGCGTGGCCGACTACGCACGGGTCAAGCGCGGGGTGTTCGCCGCTGTCGAGGTGGGGGTGTGGCAGGACCTCTCCGCGCGCAGCCTTGGCCCGATCGGCGACGCGATGACCGCGCTGCTGGACGCCGGCAAGGCCGCCGGGGCCATCCGGCCCGACATCGACGCCCGCGACGTCATCCTGCTCATCGGCTACCTGACCCGGCTCGACGAGGAGGAATGGGACACCCGCGCCCGACACCTGCTGCACGTCGTCCTCGACGGCCTGCGCTCCCGCGAATGACAAGCCGCTGACACTCGTACTGCACGGTCCGCACGTCCCCGGCGCGAGCCGGCGGGGGTGTCGCGAGTTTGCGCCCCAAGGCCCGCGGCAGAGTCGCCGCTTCGACCTCGTCCAGCTCTGGAAGTGGCTCGTACGGTGAACCGACGGGAGATGGCCTTGGCGACACGACCGAAACGTGCGGCTCCTGTGCCCTATTGCGGTTGTTGGAAGCGCAGAACCGCGTATGGTCGAAATCTCTGGTTTGGAGCGGTTGTCGGAATGGTCGTTTCACCGAAATCTCCTCGGTGAAGACCCCCGGTCGGCACCGCGTACAACGCCCGCAGTCGGGAAACTCGCGAGTCGGATGATCAGTTCCGCGCTGTCGCGTTGGGAGCCCGAGTTTCACTCGATCAGTGGGCTGGGGATCATTGTCAGGACTAACGGGTCGTGGCAGAGTGTAATCGCCGACACGGCGGCTCGGGCAGCGGGCCCAGTCGTTGTGCGGTGGAATTCCTGCTTGGCCGCAGGCAACGCACGCGTCGCGCATCGTCGTATCCGAAGCCGTCACCCGACGGCCGCGGCGGTGGGAAGGGAGGAGAGCCGATGTGTCGACATGGTCGATCCCCGTAACACCAGCAACCCGGAAACCCGCAGCCCGTAGCACCAACGGGCTGCCCGCGGCGGAAGGGGTCTCGCTCAACACGGGACTTTTCCGCGCGGAGTAACCCAACCAACTTTCACATGCGGCCTCGTCCCTCACTGACTCGCGAGTGGGGGACAATTCCACACTCACGGTGATGCTGCGTGCTGGTGATCACCGAACTGCCGTTCGTCGACCTGCGCCCCTTCCTGGCGGGCGACCGGGTGGCCCGACTGGCCCGCCCGGCCTGGCCGCTGCCCCTGGTCGGCCACGAGTTCGTGCGCGACTTCGGGGTGGTGCGCGCCACGCCGGACGGTGGCCTGCACCCCTGGTCCGGCGAGGAGTACTTCTGCGCCGCCTCCTCGGCGCTGACCTTCCGCGGCTCACCGACCAAGAACCCGCGGGTGCGGCTGGTGCCCCGGTACCGGCGGATGCTCACCAACGGGGTCGTCGGGCGCGTCGAGGTGGCCTTCCAGGTCTCGAACCGGTTCGACCTCGACGACGTCGCCCGGTCGGTCGCGGACCTGCCGGTCCGGGTGCGCGGCGCGGCTCCGGGGCGCCTGGCCGCCGCCGGCCTGGCGCTGGCGAAGCTCTACTCGAAGGCCACCACCCCGGTGTCCTGCCGCGACCGCGCGCCGGCCCTCGTGGTGCCCGGCCAGCCCCTGATCCTCGTGGAGCGGCGCGGGCTGCGGGGCGACGGCGTGGCCACCGTGATGGAGGACCCGGAGACCGGCGTGCTCCTGGAACACCTGTGGGAGACGTCGGTGGCCGGCACCGCCGCGCTGTGGGCGGTCTCCCACGGGTCGGCGACCGCCGCCGCGGTCGTCCGCCAGGTGCGGGTCCACGCGATGCGACTGCACTGCGAGTCGCAGGCGTTCACCTCGGTGCTGCGCGCGTGCCTGACCGGCCGCCTGTCGCCCGCGACCTCCGAGCCGCTGAGGGACTACCTGCACGGCAGCGCCAAGCGCATCCTCCGCCCGCGCTACGAGAGCCTGCCCCAGCGCGGCCTGCTCGCCGGCCTGGCGAAGGCGTACGCCGACCTGACCCCCTCCGTGACGGCGTCCGTCGAGGCGGCGTTCCGCAACGTCAGCCCGAGCCTCACCAGGCTCGTGGCGGAGGCGGCCGAACTGGGCCGCGCCACCGCGCCCGACCGGCCGGCGGTCCTGTTCGTCAACATCAAGAACACCGATGGAGGGAAGGTAATCGTGGGCGACAACAACGTCGAGAAGACGACCGACATCCACATCGGGGACGGCGCGAGGGTGCAGGGGGCGGTGGGCAGCGACATCGGGATCGGCAACTCCGCGTTCGGCGACGGCGCCCGGTCCGGCGTCGACCTGCCCGCGCTGCTCCGGCAGCTCGTCACGCAGTTGGAGCAGCTCGGCCCGACGGCGGACGAGCAGGTCGAGCTGGCCCGGATGGCCGAGGTCGAGGCGGCCGCCGCCGAGCCGTCGCGGTCCCGGATCCGGGCGCTCGTGTCGGGCGTCCTCAGCGCCGTGCGCGAAGCGGGCGAGGCCGCCGCGCCCGCGATCCAGACCGCCGAGGCCATCCGCCAAGCGCTCGGGTAGCGGGCGCGCGGGCCCACGACCTTGTCACCCGTAGGGCTGACCGGGCTAGCGGGGCGGGTGCGGTCAGTGCTCCGATCGACGGCACTCGCTGTCGACCAAGGTAGGGAGCGCGCCATGAACGACCTCGACGACCGCCGGCCGCCACCTCAGCCCCAGCAGCAGGAGGAGGAACGGGTGGAACGGGAGAAGACGGAGGTCCCCGCACCGCTCAGCGGCCTGGAGTGGCTGGTCCGGCAGGTGCACCGGCAGCGACAACGGCAGCACTAGGCGGCCGGCTGCGCCTCGCTCGGGGCGGTCCCGGTCGGGCGGCGCGGCCGTGCGGCGGCCGGGCACCGGCACCGCACGGCCGGGCCGCCCCTCCCGCGCGGCCAGACCGCCACCGCACGGCCAGACCGCCACCGCGCGGTGGGGACCCACCGCGCGGCCGGCTCAGTCGGCCACCTCGCGCTGGAACGCCGCCCACAGCAGGTTCAGCGGGTGGTCGGACGGGAACTTCGCCCGCTCCTCCTTGCGGGCGAAGACCCCGACCAGGCGCTCCAGCTCCGGCTTCCGGTCGTTCCGCAGCTCCACCACCCGCAGGCCGGACCCCTCGCGCAGCTCGTTGTTCGCCGCCACCACGCCCAGCCCGGACGTGACGATCATGCACCCCTCGACGAGCCCCGAGCGCAGGAGCGACATGCCGTACTGGATCTCGTCGATCTCCGCCGCGATGTCCAGCTCGTTCCGGTAGTCCGGCCCGAACCACCCGCGCAGGAACTCCGCGATCAACCCGTCCCCCGGCACGACCAGCGGCAGTTTCGGCAGCTCCCCGGTGCCGACGCGGTCACCCAGCCGGTGGGCGGGCAGGTTCGTCAGCAGCGCCAGCCCGCCGCGCCGCCACTCGATCACGTCGAAGTCCGCGAAGTCCGACCCGCCGCCCGCCGGCGTCACGACGCTGCCGCAGACGATGTCGACCTCCTTGCTCTCCAGCTTGCGCCAGATGTCCTTCGTCCGGATGTGCACGACCTTCAGCTCCACGTCCCGCCGCCGGAAGTCGTCCGCCACGTGGTGCCACGCCTTCGCCAACGAGTCGAGCATGAACCGCGTGGTGCCCACGGTGAGCGTGGTGCCGAGCTTGCGGCGGCACTCGTGAATGGCGTCGAGCCAGTCGCCCAGGGTCTCCTTCGCCAATTCCACCAACGCCTCGCCGGTCGGTGTGATCAGCACGTCTTTTCCCCGGCCCTGCTTGACGACCAGCGGCTCGCCGCACAGCGACTTGAAGTTGCGGTTGAGCGTGTCCAGCTGCTTCTGGACGCTGGACTGCTCGCGGCCCAGGGCGCGCGCCGCCCGCAGCGCCGACCGGGTCTCGTGGACCGTGATCAAGGTCCTGAGCTGGTCCAACGTGGTGTCCAGCAGCAGTGGCGAGGTCTGGAGGAGCCTGCTGAGCTGGTTCCCCGCGGGGAGCAGCAGCCGGGCCGAGGTGGACATCAGGGCCTCTCGGGTCGGGGACGACAGTGTTCTACCGATTAGTTGTACTGAACTTGACCGCAGTTTGTGGTGAAATTATCCGAAGAACTTGACCGCTTTCGCTGGACAGGTATACGCGATCCGTAAGAGACTTCTCCCGCAACCAGGTGGGTGTTCGCCTGGGGGCAATCGGGGGGAGTTTTGGGGGGTTGGGGGCCCGCCGGGCGGCAGCCGGGCGGGCCCCCACGTATTAACCTGACCCGATGTGACGGTTTCCACCTTGGACTGGGGCACGACGTACCGGGTCACCGTGCTCGACCTCGGGCTCGCCTGCTGCGGCGTCGAGGTCATGGCGGCGCTCGAGGGCGACCGGCCGCACGACCTGGCCGCACTGGGGGTCGACGTGGCGCACGCGGCGGGGGAGGCCCACGTGCTGATCGTCTCCGGCACGGTCACCGACGCCATGTTGCCCGCGGTGATCGCCACGTACCAGGACATGCCGGAACCCCGTTACGTGCTGTCCGTCGGCGCGTGCAGCAACACCGGCGGCCCGTACTGGGACTCCTACAGCGTCACCAAGGGCATCGACCAGGCGCTGCCGGTCCACGTCGCCGTACCCGGCTGCCCGCCGCGCCCCGAGGCGCTGCTGGAGGGCCTCGCCGCGCTGCACCGGCTCGTGTCGTGACCGCCGCCTCCGCCGAACTGGCCGCCGCGCTCGTCGCCGCGGTGCCCGACGCCGCCGCCCGGACCGCGTTCGGGCAGACCACCGCGCACGTGCCGCTCGCGCACTGGTCCACCGCCGCCCGGCACGCCCGCGACGTGCTCGGCTGCGCCGCGTTCGACTGGCTGGGCGCGGAGGACGCCGGCCGACCCGGCGCGTCCGGGCTGCGGCACGCGGTGTTCCTGCACGTCGTGCACCCCGGCACCCGGCTCGGGCTGCTGCTGCGCACGGAGGTCGGCGACGAGCCGCTGCCCAGCGTGGCGGACGTGTGGGCGGGCGCGGCGTGGCACGAGCGGGAAGCCGCCGAGATGTTCGGCCTCGCCCTCACCCGGCCCGCGCCGCGCCTGCTGCTGCCCGACGCCTTCGCCGGCCACCCGCTGCGCAAGGACTTCGTCCTGGCCTCCCGCGTCGTGCGGCCGTGGCCGGGACGCCTCGAACCCGGCGAGGACGGCGCCTCCGCGCCCAGCCGCCGCCGCACCGCGCCGCCCGGCGTGCCCGACCCGTCCTGGGGCCCTCGACGCGAAGGGGAGAACCGTGCCTGACCTGCCACCGCGGACCAGGGGTGTGATCGCGCTGCTGGAGGCGAACTGCACGGTCTGCATGATCTGCGCCCGCGAGTGCCCCGACTGGTGCATCCACATCGACTCGCACACCGAGGTCGAGCAGCAGCCCGGCTCCGCCCGGCCACGCGCGCGCAACGTGCTCGACCGGTTCGCCATCGACTACGGGCAGTGCCTGTACTGCGGCATCTGCGTGGAGGCGTGCCCGTTCGACGCGCTGCACTGGGCGCCCGACTTCTCCTACCCCGGCACGGGCGGCGCGGACGGCTCCGGCGCGGTCGCCGAACTGGTCCACGAGCGGGACGTGCTGGGCGCCTGGGTCGCGCACGTGCCGCCGCCGCCCCCGCTCGACCCGGCCGCCGAACCCGCGCCGGAGACGGCCGCCCAGCGCCCGGCACGAGGGGGTTCCGGAACCGCGCGCCGTCCCGGAGCGTTGAGGGAGAGGACGTAGAACCCGGAGGCGAAGCGACGTGCACAAGCACTACAACGGGGTGAAGACCGCGTTGCTGCTGGGCGTCATGGGCGCGCTGATCGTCGCGATCAGCTCGCTGTTCGGACGGACCGCCCTGGTCGTCGGCCTGCTCCTGGCGCTGGGCGTGAACGCCTACGCGTTCTTCAACTCCGACAAGCTGGCGCTGCGCGCGATGCGGGCGCGACCCGTGTCCGAGGTCGAGCAGCCCGCCCTGTACCGCATCGTCCGCGAGCTGGCGATGGCGGCGCGGCAGCCCATGCCCAGGCTGTACGTGAGCCCGACCGCCGCGCCGAACGCGTTCGCGACGGGCCGCAACCCGCGCAACGCGGCCGTGTGCTGCACCACCGGCATCCTGGAGCTGCTGGACGAGCGCGAGCTGCGGGCCGTGCTCGGGCACGAACTGTCCCACGTGTACAACCGCGACATCCTCATCTCGTGCGTCGCGGGCGCGCTGGCGAGCGCCGTGAGCGCGCTGGCCAACCTGGCGGTGTTCGCGAGCGTCTTCGGCGACGACGAGGAGGACCGCCCGAACCCGTTCGCGGTCCTGCTCATCGCGGTGCTCGGGCCCGTCGCCGCCGCGATCGTGCAGATGGCCGTCAGCCGGTCGCGGGAGTACCAGGCGGACGCGTCGGGCGCGGAGCTGACCGGCGACCCGCTGGCGCTGGCGTCCGCCCTGCGCAAGCTGGACCTCGGCACCCGCGCCGCGCCGCTCGCGCCCGAACCGGCGGTGGTGTCCCAGGCGCACCTGATGATCGCGTCGCCGTTCCGGCCGGGCGAGCACCTGGCCCGCCTGTTCTCCACGCACCCGCCGATCGCGGACCGCGTGCGCCGCCTGGAGGAACTGGCCCGCCGCGCCTGAGCCCGCCCTCTCGCTGCTCGCTGCTCGCTGCGCGCTCGTGGGGAGCCCGAGCGGCTCCGGGCGGGCGGGTGACCGGGCGGTTGGCGCGCGGCCGGCCTCGCGGACCTAGCGGCTCTCGCGCGCCACGGTCATCAGGTACTGCCCGTACCCCGACTTCGCCAGCTTCTCGCCCAGCGCGTAGCACTCGTCCGCGGTGATGAAGCCCATCCGCAGCGCGATCTCCTCCGGGCACGCGATGCGCACGCCCTGCCGGTGCTCCAGCACCTGCACGAACTGCCCCGCCTCCAGCAGCGAGTCGTGCGTCCCGGTGTCCAGCCAGGCGAAGCCGCGACCCAGGTCCACCAGGTGCGCCCGGCCCCGGCGCAGGTAGGCCAGGTTCACGTCGGTGATCTCCAGCTCGCCCCGCGCCGACGGCTTCAGGCCGCGCGCGATCTCCACGACCTCGTTGTCGTAGAAGTACAGGCCGGTGATCGCCTTGTTCGACTTGGGGCGCGCGGGCTTCTCCTCGATGGAGAGCAGCTTCCCCTCCGCGTCGACCTCGCCCACGCCGTAGCGCTCGGGGTCGCGCACCGGGTAGCCGAACAGCACGCAGCCGTCCAGCGTCGCCACGTGGTGCTGGAGGAGCCGGGAGAAGCCCTGGCCGTAGAAGATGTTGTCGCCCAGGACGAGCGACACGTCGTCGTCGCCGACGAAGTCCGCGCCGATGACGAACGCCTCCGCGAGCCCGTTCGGCTGGGGCTGCTCCGCGTACTCGATGTGGAGCCCGAACTGCGTGCCGTCGCCGAGGAGGCGGCGGAACAGCGGCAGGTCGGTCGGCGTCGAGATGACCAGGACCTCACGGATGCCCGCCAGCATCAGCACCGACAGCGGGTAGTAGATCATCGGCTTGTCGAACACCGGGAGTAACTGCTTCGACACGGCCTGCGTGATCGGGTGCAGCCGCGTACCGCTGCCGCCCGCCAGGATGATGCCCTTCATCGGTAGTTGGTGAACTGGAGGGCGATCCCGAAGTCGGTGTTCTTCAGCAGGGTGATCACGTCCTGCAGGTGGTCCTTCTTCTTGCCCGAGATGCGCAGCTGGTCGCCCTGGATCTGCGCCTGCACGCCCTTGGGGCCCTCGTCGCGGACCTTCTTGGCGATCTCCTTGGCCTTCTCGGACGAGATGCCCTGCACCACGTTCCCGGTGACCTTGTAGACCTTGCCGGACGCCGCCGGCTCGCCGATCTCGAACGCCTTCATCGAGATGCCGCGCTTGACCAGCTTCTCCCGGAACACCTCGATCGCGGCGTTGCAGCGCTCCTCCGTCTCGGACTGGAAGGAGATCGCCTCCTCGCCCGCCCAGGCCACCGTGGTGTTGGTGCCCCGGAAGTCGAACCGGGTGCTCAGCTCCTTGGCTGCCTGGTTGAGCGCGTTGTCGACCTCCTGCCGGTCGACCTTGCTCACCACGTCGAACGACGGGTCTGCCACGTGCCCGGTACCTCCGCGTCGGTGTGTCTGGAACCGCCCGGAAGCCTACCGGGGTATCCCGGTTGCAGGGGGCCGTGCGGGCCTATGTATTCTCTCCTCCGCACCCGGCAGTGCCGGGAGCGGGGCGGGTTGCCCGAGCGGCCAATGGGAGCGGACTGTAAATCCGTCGCGAAAGCTACAGAGGTTCGAATCCTCTACCCGCCACAGCAGGACGGAAGCCCCTGTGACCAGCGAGAGCCGGTCACAGGGGCTTTTCTCGTGCTGTCCGGTCGTGTTCGGCTCAGAACGGCCGGCTACGGGCGTTCACGTCCAGGGCGCGTCCGAGTTCTGCGGCCCCCTGGAGCGTCCTGGACGCTCTGACGGGCGGTTTGCTCGCCACCGTCCAGGCACTTCGCGTAGACCCGCAGGAGAACGGCCACGCTGTGCCTGGCCCACTCGGCTACGCGCGTCGCCTCCACACCCGCGTTGAGCCACGTCAACACGCAGGCGTGACACAAGTCATGCGGACGCCTGGCGACCGGTGACGGTGTCGGCAGTGGCGCGGACGGGTGGTTGGTGGACTGCTGACCGAGGCCAGCGGCTGGGTGCGCCTTCCGCCGCGCCGTCGGACGCTCGGTGTGCCGGACGGCGTCGCCGGTATCCGCCGCAGGGCGGTGCGACCGGGAGTTGATCCGGGTCATGGTCCCGGCAAGAGGTGGGGCCGGCGCGCAAGCGCTTCCTCTCGCTTGCGTGCCGGCCCCGTGTGCAGCATAACCCATCTCGAACGTATGTTCGAGGATTATGCGATCGCGGCTCTGCCCTCGTCGGTCAGCTCCGCGTCCGACCGCTCGTCCAGCCCCACCGCGCGCCGGGCGCGCAGGAGGCCGGCGTGGACCAGGTCGTGGGTCACCATCTGATCGCAGCACGGCAGGCCGTCCACGTACAGGTCCGGTTCCCGACCGCCGGACAGCTGCGCCCTGCCCGCGGCCACCGCCCGCAGCATGGCCTTCGCCCGGCCGGATAGTTCCATCGCAATCGTCATGGCGACCCCCTCGCCTCGTCCTTTCCGTTCGGCCCCTCATCACTAAGGAGGTCGCGACCTGCCGGTTGAGTACCCGCCGAACGGGTGGTAAACGTCGGCGACGGCCGGTTCACCCACCTTGGTGGCCGCGACCGTTCGGGTCACGTCGCCACGCCGACAGGCTGGGCTGTTCAGCCCAGCCGAAGTCCGGCCGACCTCTCGGCGCTGGGAACGGCCCTGCCGCCGTGCGGTGGCCGCGGCGCGGCCGGGCGGCGTCGAGACTCGAACCCATGAGCGAAACCTGGTTCGTCCTGGCCGTCGGTGCCGCCCTCCTCGTCGGCGTCGTCCTCGGCGCGGTCACCCGGCGCTCCGGGTGGCTGCGGCGGACGACCCGGCGGGCAGGCGACGCCGCCGAGCGGGGCCGCCTGCGGGACCTGCTGCACGCCACCGACGACCTGGAGTACGGGCTCAACACGGTGCTCGACTTCGGCCCGCTGTCGAGCACCGAACTCGTCTCCGTCGACCTGCCCGCCAAACTCGACCGGATCGTCCGCACGGGCCTCGTCGACCGCGACACGGCACGCGACCTGCGCGCCCACACCGAGCGCATCGCCCAGCACCCCTACCCCGAACCGCGCGAGCTGCTCACCGCCGTGCGCGAGGACGACGCCTCGGCGTGGCTCGTGCTGCGGGAGGCGGTGGGCAGCGGCGCGGCGCAGCACCAGGCCGCCGCACGGGCCCGCGCGTGCCTGGACGTGATCCGCGACGGGCTGCGTCGCGACCTCGACGTGGGCAGGGATCTGGTGATCGCCTGAGAACGGGCCGGTTGGCCCCGGCACGCAAGAACCGGGTGGTGCCCCAGCCCGCGACAGCGGCGATCCAGCACCGCGAGCTGCGTGGCCGAGAGTCGCGAGCTGCCCACGTGATGGGACGGCCGCTGCCGATCGGGCCCCGCCGATCGGGCCCTACCGGTGGGGCGATCGGGCGCGGCGTCGGCGGGGCATCGACCGGGCGCGGGCGTCGGCGGGTCGGGGTCACGGTTGGGTGCGGGGTCGGTGGGGTGCGGGGTCGGTGGGGCGACGATCGGGCGTCGGTGGGCAACCGGCGGGTCGGCACCACCGCGCTGGCTCATCACCGGGGGCGGCTCATCCCTGGCGGATGGTTCGTTGCTGGCGGGTGGCTCGCCGATGGCGGCTGGCTCATCGCCGGGGTTCAGGGTTGTTGGGCGGGGGTTGACGGGTCGTGGGGACGGGGTGGGGGTGGTTCGCGCGGCTTCCTTTTTTACCGAGTGGGGGTGGCGTGGGTTTCGTACATGTCCGCACCCTGATTCACCCGCTCGTGTTTGGGTGGCCGCTCCCGGCGTCGGTGAAGGGCGGGTGAACTTCTTGGGTTCGCCTGGTGTCACCGATTGAGATCACATCGCCGTGCCGGCGGCACCGTACCGGGCCTCCAAGCGGGGGACCCGGCCCCCGACCGCGCGCCACACCGCCCGACGTGCCGGGCCGGGCTGTTCGCCGTGTGAAGCCACGGCCCGGTGGACGGGTTCGGGCAGGGGTCGGCGGCCCCGGGGAGTGGCTCGCGGGTCGGGGCGTGGTGGTGTCGGCAAGGGGAGCTGAACGTGTGAGCCGTTCCGTTACTTCTCGTGGTAATCGGCTCAACGACCTGCCATTTCGTCGCCCAACCGGGGTACATTGACACCCCTGGAGGGGTCTCGGTTGGTGTTCGGGGCCCCTCAGTCACGTCACGAGCTCGAAGGCCGCGACCCGGCCGACCGCGACGACGGCCGACGAGGAGGCTGGATGTCCGACCACGCGTCGGTCGCGGCGCCGAGCGCGCCGACCCGGTCCACGAATCGCGCGTTCAGCGTGTTCGCGGGCCTGCTCCTCGTGGCGGGCGCCCTGTCCGCCGTCGCCGTCGGCTCCTGGCTGCCCGAACGGGACGACGACAACCTGCTGTGGGCCGGCCCGCTGCTCGTGGTCGGGTTCCTGCTCGCCGAGCAGCTCGCCGTGAACGTGGACGTGCGCAGCGGCGTGGCGTGGACCATCTCGTTCACCGAGATCCCGCTCGTGCTCGGCCTGCTGCTCGCGCCGTTCGAGATCGTGCTCGCCGCGCACGTGGTCGCGGGCGTCGGCACGCTGCTGGGCAGGCGGGTTTTGGACCGCGCCGTCTACAACGCGGGCCTGATGTTCATGGAGATATCCCTCGCCTTCGCGGTGGCCCACCTCGTGACCGGGTTCGTCGGCGAGAACGGGCCGTTCTGGGCGGGCGCGTTCGTCGGCACGATCTCCGTCCCGCTGCTGGCCAGCGTCCTCGGCCTGACCGCGCTGCGGGTGATGGGCAAGGGCATGAGGGTCGCGTCCGGGCTGCGGCTGGTGCTCCAGACGCTCGTCGTGGCGCTGCTGAACACGGCGGCCGGCCTGGCGGGCTACGAGATCGCCTCCAAGGCGCCGTGGGGCGGCCTGCTGATCGCCCTGGTGTTCGCCGGCATCACCGCCATCTACCTCGCGTACTCCGGCCTGCTGCGGGAACAGCGCGACCTGGAGGCGCTGAGCGAGGTGTCGCTGCGCGTCGCCCGGTCCGGGCGGCACGCCACCGGACCGCGCGGCGCGTCGCCGGAGTTCGACGACGGGCAGGCCGAGGAGGACGAGTGGCAGCTGATCGCCGAGCGCATCCGCGAGCAGCTCAACGCCAACCGCGTCGTGTTGCGCCTGCGCACCGACCCGCAGGCCCCGATGCGCACGCTGGTGGCGGGTGAGCCGTTGCCGCCCCGGATGCGCCGTGACGACCCTCGCCAGCTGCGCGAGGACGCCATGCTCCAGCTGCCCGGCTCGCAGGTGCGGTACTTCCGCGTCGTCGACGCCGGTGACGACGTGTCCGACGCGCTGGCCCGCCGCGGCGCGCAGGAGGCGCTGGTGGTGCCGTTGCGCGGCGCGACGCAGCTGCTCGGCGCGGTCGAGGTGCACGACCGGCTCAGCCGGTGGCGCGGTTTCGGCAAGGCCGACCTCCAGCTGCTGCGCACGCTCGCCAGCCACCTGTCCACCGCCGTGGACAACCGGCGGCTGCTCGCCCGGCTCCGCCACGACGCCTACCACGACCCGCTGACGGGCCTGCTGAACCGGCCGGGCTTCCGGGAGGCGGCCAGCGAGCCGATGCGCGAGGCGACCACGGCCGTGGTCGTGCGGATCGACCTCGACGTGCTGTCGACGGTGTCCGACGCGCTGGGGCAGGCGTGGGGCAACCGGATGGTGGTGGCGGCCGGTCGACGCCTGCGCGACGAACTCGGTCCCGAGGTGCCGCTGGCCCGGTTGGAGGGTGGCGCGTTCGCGGCGCTGCTGCTTGACCGGCAGGCCGAGCGCATCCAGGAGATCGCCGAGCGCCTGCGCTCCGCCCTGTCCGTGCCCTACCCCGTCGACCGGCTCACCGTCGAAGCGGGTGCGGTCGCCGGGTGGGCGTCCACGGCGAACTGCGAGCTGGAGGACCCCGACCCGGACGCGTTGTTGCAGCGGGCGGATGTGGCGGTGCGGGCGACCTCGGAGGGTGATCCGCTGCGGGCGTACGCGCCGTCGATGGGGCAGATCTTCCTGCGCCGGTTCCAGTTGGTGACGCAGTTCCGGTCGGCGTTGGAGTCGGGGCAGGTGTCGGTGCACTACCAGCCGAAGGTGGCGTTGCCGAGCCGTCAGGTGATCGGGGCGGAGGCGTTGGTGCGGTGGCGGCACCCGGAGTTCGGGCGGGTGGACCCCGACGAGTTCGTGCCGGCGGTGGAGGCGACCGGGCTGGTGGACGTGTTGACCGACTTCGTGTTGGACAGGGCGTTGGAGCGGGTGCGCCGGTGGGTGGACCGGGGGTTGCGGATGTCGATCGCGGTGAACCTGTCGGTGCGGACGTTGGCGGACGAGGAGTTCCCGGACCGGGTGGGGGCGGCGTTGCGCCGGCACGGGGTGCCGCCGGAGTTGTTGACCTTCGAGTTGACCGAGTCGGGGGTGATGGCGGACCCGGAGCGGGCGTTGCCGGTGTTGCGGCGGTTGCACGCGATGGGGGTGGTGCTGGCGGTGGACGACTTCGGCACGGGGTATTCGTCGTTGGCCTACCTGCGGCAGTTGCCGGTGGACGAGGTGAAGATCGACAAGTCGTTCGTGCTGGGCATGGGCACCGACCTGGGTGACATGGCGGTGGTGCGCTCGATCGTCGAGCTGGGTCACTCGCTGGGGTTGACCGTGGTGGCCGAGGGGGTGGAGGACGACGCCGCGCGCGACCAGCTGGTGTCGATGGGCTGCGACGTGGCCCAGGGCTACCTCATCTCCCGACCGCTGTCCGAGGAGCGCTTCGACGCCTGGCTGCGCGCGCGGACCGTGCAGGTCAGGGGTGCCCGCGATGAGACGGTGCTCACCTTGGTGCACTGATCGGGCCCCCCGATTTCACTCCTGCGGGGAGGTTGTGTAGAGTTCCCCTCGCTCCGCAAGGAACGCAAGAGCAAGCCCCTTTAGCTCAGTCGGCAGAGCGTCTCCATGGTAAGGAGAAGGTCTACGGTTCGATTCCGTAAAGGGGCTCCACGACTTGGCCGCGGTGCACAGGCATCGCGGCCGTGTTGTGTGAAGCGGTGTAGCTCAGTTGGTAGAGCAAGCGGCTCATAATCGCTGTGTCGCCGGTTCAAGTCCGGCCACCGCTACGCGAGTGGGTGAGCTGTGCCCGCGGAGAGCGCGGGCCGGCTCGCTCCGCATCACACCGGGGGCGCAGCCCCCGGGCCCCGCCCGGGGGGCGAAGCCCCCCGGACCCCCGGCTGGGTGCGGGTGGGCGGGGTGAAGTAGCAGGACGTGCGGGGCGTAGGCTTCGCGGTGTTACTGGCGACTCGGCTCGCATCGAGGTCGTCTCCGAATCCCCGCCAGGCGGTAAGCCCGCACTGGATGCACCGGGGCACGTGCGCTCTAGGAAGGCAAGGACCGTGGCTGCAACCGACGTACGCCCGAAGATCACCCTCGCGTGCGAGGAGTGCAAGCACCGGAACTACATCACCAGGAAGAACCGGCGCAACGACCCGGACCGCCTGGAGATCAAGAAGTTCTGCCCGAACTGCAAGACCCACCGGGCGCACAAGGAAACCCGCTGAGGTTGCCCCCGAGCCCGTGCCCGAGGCCCGTCCCCGACCAGGGGGCGGGCCTCGTCGCGTAACCTGCTCCGGTGCCCCTCGACCAGTCGTTCACCGGACGCGTGTACCCGCCGTCGCCGCCCTACGAGGTGGGCCGCGAGAAGATCCGCGAGTTCGCCGACGCGGTCGGCGCGACGAGCCCGCTGCACCGCGACGCCGAGGCCGCCCGCGCCGCGGGCTACCGGGACGTCATCGCGCCGCCCACGTTCGCCGTCATCGTGTCGCTCAAGGCGAACGACGTGCTGGTCGAGGACCCGGAACTGGGCTTGGACTACAGCCGGGTCGTGCACGGCGACCAGTCCTTCGTCCACCACCGCCCCATCACCGCGGGCGACCGGCTCGTGGTCGAGCTGCACGTGGACGGCATCACCTCGCGGATGGGCAACGACATGCTCGCCCTCCGCGCCGAGATCAGCACCGAAGAGGGCGAGCGGGTGACCACCGGGCGCTGCACGCTCGTGGTCCGGGGGGAGGACGCGTGATCCGCGCCGCAGACGTGTCGGTGGGCGACGAGCTGCCGCCGCTGACCATCCGCATCACCCGCGCCGACCTGGTCCGGTACGCCGGCGCGTCCGGCGACTTCAACCCGATCCACTGGAGCGAGCGCTTCGCCACCGGCGTCGGCCTGCCGGGCGTCATCGCGCACGGGATGCTGACGATGGGCCTCGCCGGCCGGATCGTCACCGAGTGGGCGGGCGACCCCGGCGCGGTCGTCGAGTACGGCGTGCGGTTCGGGCGGCCCGTCCCGGTGCCCGACGACGACGAGGGCGCGCTCGTGGAGGTGACCGGCAAGGTCACCAAGGTCCTGGAGGACGGGACGTTCAAGGTCAACGTGACGGCCGCGTTCGAGGGGAAGTCCGTGCTGGGCGGCGCGTCCGCCCGCGTGCGGCTCGCGCGCTAGCGGCCGGCGCCTGCGCTCGGGCGGGTGCGGAGCTCCGCCCGAGCGGGCGCGGGTCAGAAGTTCGAGCAGCTCGCGAGCACGAACGCCCCGGTGGCGGTCGCGGTCTTCTTCTCCACGCCGTCGACGCTGATCCGGCAGGTCACGGTGCCGCCCTCGGCGCCGGTCATCGCGGTCAGGGTGCCTCCGCTGAGGAAGCCCTTCACGGTCAGCTCCTTGGTCCACGGGAGGCTCGTCGCGTCCTCCTTGCTGGTGGCGCTGCCGCCGTCGCTGTAGGTCGTGTAGGTCACCGCCGCCTTCGGCGCGTCGCCGCTGATCTCGTAGACGACCCGCGACTCCTTGTTCGCCTCGCGCTCCAGGTCGTCGAGGGTCCGCGCGGCGTCGCTCGCGGCCTTCCCGAAGAACGCGGCCCACAGGGCGCACACGGCCAGGCCGGCGGCGGACAGCACCACGCCCGCCACGGCGATGCCCTTGTTGGTCGCCCGGCCGCGGCTCGCCCGCGCGACGCCCAGCGCGCCCAGGACGAGGCCCAGGACGACCAGCGGCCACGCCACGAGGCCGATCACGGGCAGGAAGGCGGCCGGCAGGCCCAGGAGGCCGAGCACGAGACCCGCGGTGCCGAGCCCGTTGCGCGGAGGGGTGGGCGCGGCGTGCTGGGGGTGGTGCGTCGTCGGTGGTTGGGGTAAGGCCATATGCGCTCCTCACGGGGTGCGGCTCGGCGAGCCGGGTGATCGGAGCATCGAACGATCCCGTGGTCCGGTTACCGGTCGTCACCCGAACGTGTCCAAAAACGACGAAAGGCGCCCCGTGGGGACGCCTTTCGTGATGGACTGTCGGGTTCTGGCGCGACCCGTTCGACTACCCCTCGACCTCGCCCAGCAGCTCGGCGATCCGCGCGACGCCGGTCTTCAGGTCGTCGTCGCCCAGGGCGTACGACAGGCGGAGGTAGCCCGGCGTGCCGAACGCCTCGCCCGGCACCACCGCGACCTCGGCGTGCTCCAGGATGAGCGCCGCCAGCTGCACGGTGTCGGTGATCGTCGTGCCGCGGAGCGACTTGCCGATCAGCGCCTTCACCGACGGGTACACGTAGAAGGCGCCCTTCGGCGTCGGGCACGTCACGCCGGGGATCGCGGACAGCATGTCCACGATGGTCCGCCGCCGCCGGTCGAACGCCGCCCGCATCGCGTGCGCGGCGTCGAGCGGGCCGGACACGGCCTCCAGCGCCGCGCGCTGCGACACGTTCGCCACGTTCGAGGTCAGGTGCGACTGGAGGTTCGCGGCGGCCTTCACGACGTCGGTCGGGCCGATCAGCCAGCCCACCCGCCAGCCGGTCATCGCGTAGGTCTTCGCCACGCCGTTGAGCACGATCGTCCGGTCCGCCATCGCGGGCACCGCCACGGGCAGCGACACCGCCTCGGCGCCGTCGTAGACCAGGTGCTCGTAGATCTCGTCGGAGATGACCCACAGGCCGTGCTCCAGCGCCCACTCGCCGATCGCGGTGATCTGCTCGCGGCTGTGCACCGCGCCGGTCGGGTTGGACGGCGAGCACAGCAGCAGGACCTTGGTCCGCGGCGTCCGCGCCGCCTCCAGCTGCTCGACGGTGACCAGGTAGTCGGTCGCCTCGTCCGCCGTGACCTGCACCGGGACGCCACCCGCGAGGGTGATCGCCTCGGGGTAGGTGGTCCAGTACGGCGCGGGCAGCAGCACCTCGTCACCGGGGTCCAGGACGGTGGCGAACGCCTGGTAGACGGCCTGCTTGCCGCCGTTGGTGATCAGCACCTGCGCGGCGGTCACGGCGTACCCGGAGTCGCGCAGCGTCTTCGCGGCTACGGCTTCCCGCAGCTCGGGCAGGCCCGCGGCGGGCGTGTACCGGTGGTTCCTCGGATCGGCGCACGCGGCCTGAGCAGCGGCGACGACGGCGTCCGGGGTCGGGAAGTCGGGCTCGCCCGCACCGAAGCCGATCACCGGCCGCCCGGCCGCCTTCAGCGCCTTCGCCTTCGCGTCCACCGCGAGCGTCGCGGACTCGGCGATGCCGCCGATCCGCTTCGAGATCCGGGGGAAGTCGGAGGTGCCGGGGGCGGAGGTCGTCTCAGGTGAGGCCATGCGACAATCGTGGCAGACGGCACAACCGGGATCGCCCTCGGCACCCCCTCTGACCGGGCCGGTTGGAAGGAGGGGTACCCCGTGCCGTATGCTTCAGGTCCGAGAACGTCCAGCCGCTGCCTCACGGGCCACGTGAGGAGGGTGCAAGACGGCCTCAGCCAGGGCACCTCCACCGCGGGGTGTCAAAGGGGTGTAGCTCAACTGGCAGAGCAGCGGTCTCCAAAACCGCAGGTTGCAGGTTCAAGTCCTGTCGCCCCTGCGTCGAAGCGCGATGGTGAGCGGAGGACGGCATGAGCGAGGGCCGCGAGCAGGACCAGCCGGAAGAGCGCGAGAGCGCGGCCCGGCCGGTCACCGCCGCTGCACGCCGCGAGCGCCGCGGCTCCGTGCGCCCGGCGGGTCGCAAGGACTCCGCCGCACGTCCCGCCGAGGCCAAGAAGTCGGCCGAGGCCGACTCCGACGCCTCGGAGGGCAAGAAGGGTCGCCCCACGCGCGCCAGGGGCGACCAGGAGAAGCGGCCGGGCTTCTTCGCCCGGATCGTCCGCTACATCCGTGAGGTGGTCAGCGAGCTGCGGAAGGTCATCTGGCCGACCCGCAAGCAGATGGTCACCTACACCTCGGTCGTGTTGGTCTTCGTGGCCTTCATGGTGGCCTTGGTGTTCGGCCTGGATTCGGCCTTCGCCTGGGGCGTGTTCAAGGTGTTCGCCTAGAGTCGAACACCCGCCGCCGCCTTCGGGGCGCGGTCGGAGCACGTGATGCATGAAAGGAAGCGAGACCCACAGTGACCTCCGAGAACGGCGTTGACGCCCAGGAGCTGACCGACCTGACCGACGGGCAGGACCTCGACGGTGGCGTCGAGGACGTCGAGCAGGACGAGGCGACGGAGGACACCGCGGAGTCCGCGTCCGCTGCCGAGCCCGTCGACGCCGAGCCCTCCTCGGCCGACGTCGAGCCCGCCGCCGCCGACGACGAGGGCGCCGCCGCCGACGACGAGGGCGCGGACGAGGACGTCGTCGTCGACGAGACGCCGATCGACGCCGAGCCCGCCGACCCGGCCGCCGAGATGCGCGAGGCCCTGCGGCACGCGCCCGGCGACTGGTACGTCGTGCACTCGTACGCCGGGTACGAGAACAAGGTCAAGACGAACCTCGAGACGCGCATCCAGACGCTCGACATGGAGGACTACATCTTCCAGGTCGAGGTGCCGACCGAGGAAGTCACCGAGATCAAGAACGGCCAGCGCAAGCAGGTCCAGCGGAAGGTGCTGCCCGGCTACATCCTGGTCCGGATGGAGCTCAACGACGCCTCGTGGAGCGCGGTGCGCAACACGCCCGGCGTGACCGGCTTCGTGGGCGCGACGTCCAAGCCGTCGCCGCTGACCCTCGACGAGGTGCTGAAGTTCCTGCTGCCCCAGGTCGAGCGCGAGAAGCCGGCCGCGGGCAAGAAGGCCAGCGCCGCGCCGGTCAAGGCGACCGTCGAGGTCGACTTCGAGGTGGGCGAGTCGGTCACCGTCATGGACGGCCCGTTCGCCACGCTGCCCGCGACGATCAGCGAGGTCAACGCGGACGGCCAGAAGCTGAAGGTCCTGGTGTCGATCTTCGGCCGCGAGACTCCGGTCGAGTTGTCGTTCAGCCAGGTCTCCAAGATCTGATCGGTTGCTACTGCGTAGGAACCGGCAGCCACGCTGCGGCTGGCAGGGCCGCGCGCGGACACCGCAATAACAGGAAGCACTGAGATGCCACCCAAGAAGAAGAAGCTCGCAGCGATCATCAAGCTGCAGATCAAGGCCGGGGCCGCGAACCCCGCGCCGCCCGTTGGTCCCGCGCTGGGTCAGCACGGCGTCAACATCATGGAGTTCTGCAAGGCGTACAACGCGGCGACCGAGTCGCAGCGCGGCACCGTGGTGCCCGTCGAGATCTCCGTGTACGAGGACCGCTCGTTCGACTTCAAGCTCAAGACGCCGCCGGCGGCGAAGCTGCTGCTGAAGGCCGCGGGCGTGGAGAAGGGCTCCGGCGAGCCGCACCGCAACAAGGTCGCCAAGGTGACGATGGACCAGGTGCGCGAGATCGCGCAGACCAAGATGGTCGACCTCAACGCCAACGACGTGGACCAGGCGGCGAAGATCATCGCCGGCACGGCCCGCTCGATGGGCATCACGGTCGAAGGCTGATCTTTCTCTCAGTAGTCGTGGGAGAGCCACGCGCTGGCTCAGTCACCACAACTGATCCACCATTAAGGACAGAAGCATGAAGCGCAGCAAGGCGTACAAGAACGCTGCTGAGCTGGTTGACCGGGAGCGGCTCTACTCGCCGCTGGAGGCAGCCAAGCTCGCCAAGGAGACGTCCAAGGTGAAGCTGGACGCGACCGTCGAGGTCGCCATCCGGCTCGGCGTCGACCCGCGCAAGGCCGACCAGATGGTCCGCGGCACCGTGAACCTGCCGCACGGTACGGGCAAGACCGCCCGCGTGATCGTCTTCGCGACCGGTGACAAGGCCGCCGAGGCCGAGGCCGCCGGTGCGGACGCGGTCGGCTCCGAGGACCTGATCGAGCGCATCCAGGGTGGCTGGCTCGACTTCGACGCCGCGATCGCGACGCCCGACCAGATGGCGAAGGTCGGCCGCATCGCCCGCATCCTCGGCCCGCGCGGCCTGATGCCGAACCCGAAGACCGGCACCGTGACGCCCGACGTCACCAAGGCCGTGACGGACATCAAGGGCGGTAAGATCAACTTCCGCGTCGACAAGCAGGCCAACCTGCACCTCGTCATCGGCAAGGTGTCGTTCGACCCGGAGAAGCTGGTCGAGAACTACGCCGCGGCGCTGGACGAGATCCTGCGGGCCAAGCCGTCGGCGGCGAAGGGCCGGTACCTGAAGAAGGTCACGGTGTCCACGACGATGGGCCCCGGCATCCCGGTCGACCCGAACCGCACGCGCAACCTGCTCACCGACGAGGCCGCGGTCTGATCGCGGTTTCCCGGAGCTGACGCGGAGCCCCCGGCCCTTCGTGGGTCGGGGGCTCCGTCGTTCGTGCAGTGGCCTGGATCAGCCGGTGAGGCAGTCGGCGGGCTCCGCCTCGTAGCCGGTGATCACCCAGGTGCGGTTCTCCTGCATGGTGAGGACGAACCGGCCGAGCCGCGGACCGCCCGTCACCTGGAGCTTGCACGAACTCACCTCGACGGTGCCGCCTTCGGGCGTGGTCCTCATGTCGGCCGGGAAGCCGGGCTGGCGGTACTGCGCGCCATTGGTGACCTGGCCGGACAGCTGGTGGATCGCGGACTCGCAGTCCTTCGCGCCGAACGCCCGCGTGAACGCCTGCTCGGCCTTGTCCTCGCTGAACAGCAGGCAGGCGCGGCCCGCGTCGTCGTTGATGACGTGCTTGTAGAACAGGGCGACCGTCCCCTGGAGCCCGTACGGGGTCTGCGGCGCGATGACGTTCCCCTTGTCGCCGCCGCTGTCCACCGCCACCTCGCTGGGGCTCGGACCGCCGAAGTACCGCTCGTAGAAGTAGGACGCGACGAGCAGCACCACCGCGAGGTAGACCAGGCGGCGGAAGAACTTGCTGCGCAGCAGGACCATCCACAGCGCCCTGCGGCGGCGAGCGGCGGGTGCCGCCGGGGGAGGCGCGGCCGGTGGACCGAAGGGGAGCGGCGGCCGGCCCGGTGGCGGCTGACCGACCGGTAGCGCCGGGTGACCGGGTGGCGCGGACTGGTCGAACCGCGCGGGCTGCGCGTCCTGGGCGGGACGGGCCGGCTCGTCGGGCAGGGCGAGTCCACCCGGTGCGGGCCGGCCGGTGGGGGACTGGCCAGGTGGCAGGGCGGCCGGTGTGGTGCCTTGGGCCTGCTGGAAGCGCTGGAACTCCTGGAACCGTTGGAACTCCTGGAACTGCCTCAGCTGTTCCGGGTCGATGTCCGGTGGTGGCGGCGGGTTCCTCGGTGGCTCTTCGGTCACGGGTCACATCATGCCGATTTGGGCGCCGGGTCGGCCATCGGCTAGCATGGTGCGGAGTTCCACCGAAGACCGCTGGTCTTCCCGTGCCCTCCGGGGCGTGGGAACGAAGGGTTCGCACGGCGAACGGCCCGCGCAGGAGGACGAGGTTCGCGAGGCGCTTGCGCGCCTGTTCGCCCCGTGCTGCTGTGCGCCGGGGCGTTTTTCATGCCCTCTCTTCGGCCGGCCGGTGGTCACCCACAGCCCAGAGAGGAGGCGATCATGGCGAAGCCCAGCAAGGTCTCGGCCGTCGCCGAGCTCACGGACAAGTTCCGCGGTAGCTCGGCCGCTGTCGTCACCGAGTACCGTGGCCTCTCCATGGCGCAGCTCACGACGCTGCGTCGCGCTCTCGGCGCGGGCACCACGTACACCGTCGCGAAGAACACGCTGGTCAAGCTGGCCGCTCAGGACGCGGGCATCGAAGGTCTGGACGACCTGCTCGTCGGTCCGACCGCCATCGCCTTCGTCGAAGGCGAGCCGGTCGACGCGGCCAAGGCGCTGCGTGACTTCGCGAAGGACAACAAGGCCCTGGTCATCAAGGGCGGCTACATGGAAGGCCGCTCCCTCACGGTCGACGAGGTCACCCGCATCGCGGACCTCGAATCCCGCGAGGTGCTGCTCGCCAAGCTGGCGGGCGCGATGAAGGGCAACCTGGCCAAGGCCGCGGGTCTGTTCAACGCCCCGGCTTCCCAGGTCGCCCGCCTGGCCGCTGCCCTGCAGGAGAAGAAGGCCGCGGAGGCGCCTGCCGCCGCCGAGGCCGACGCTCCGGCCGAAAGCTGATCACCCGACACACTCCGCGTCCCGGCCGCAGTTCGGGCGTTGAAAGAAAGGACCGCCGATCATGGCGAAGCTCAGCACCGAAGAGCTGCTCGACGCGTTCAAGGAGATGACCCTCCTTGAGCTGACGGCCTTCGTGAAGGAGTTCGAGGACACCTTCGAGGTCACCGCCGCGGCGCCCGTCGCCGTTGCCGCCGCCCCGGCCGCCGGTGGCGGCGCTGCCCCCGCCGAGGAGGAGAAGGACGAGTTCACCGTCGTCCTCGAGGGCGCCGGCGACAAGAAGATCCAGGTCATCAAGGTCGTCCGCGAGGTCGTCTCGGGCCTGGGCCTGAAGGAGGCCAAGGAGCTCGTCGAGTCCGCTCCGAAGCCGCTGCTGGAGAACGTCGCGAAGGACGTCGCGGACGCCGCCAAGGAGAAGCTGGAAGCGGCCGGCGCCAAGATCTCGCTCAAGTGATCCTCGCGCCCTTGGGGCGCTGGATCGGTTGAAGGATCGATCCGAAGAGGGCGGGCACCCCGTGTGGGGGTGCCCGCCCTCTTCGCGTTGAGCGCGGGGTGGGTGGGGTGGGGTTCAGGTCGAGATCGAAAAGCGTGGAGAGCGTCCTCGCGGACGGGCCGGCCGCCGAGGATGACACGCTCGGGTGGGGTTCGTGGGGTGTGGTTGGGGTGGGTTGAGCCAACTGGGGAGTAACCACGGTGCTACGGGCTCGTTGCACGGGTGTGGCGTCCTGTGATCGGGGCGTGCTCCTGGGGTGACGGCGGTGGCCTGGAGGTGCGATGGGCGTCGAGGTGGTCGTCGAGGGCCTCACCAAGTCGTTCGGCCGGCAGACCATCTGGCGGGACGTCACGCTCACCCTTCCGCCGGGCGAGGTCAGCGTCA